>NZ_ABOX02000038.1 GCF_000172555.1 Pedosphaera parvula Ellin514 | reverse complement strand
CATGTGCTCATTATGGCAAAAAGAAACTAACTAAGTCAATATATAGTTGTTAACATATTCATTATATATAATTCAGATATAAAACATGTGGCGTAAGCGATGCTCACGAAGTCGGTCAGAAAGCGTTTGCTGGTCTGAGTCCCAGAAAGATGACCGTTATTACCCCGAGCTACCGGAGCGCCGGTTTCCAAATCGGCTTACGATGAAGTATTGCCAAAAAGTGTCAGATTTCTCACATCATCCGCATAAAGCCCCTTCGAAGTCGCTGTCTCTCCACAGGGAATCAAGTCATCGAAGCGGAACATTGGGAGTTCAATACCAGCGCATGCTGCCGGGTACGGAGTCCCGTCCTTCAGACATTGCCTTCGTAACGATTCAATCCTCATAACAACCTCCACCCGCAAGGCCCTGAAACCATCACCACTTCTCAGGCCCAACGGGCCGCCCCAAACCAGCCCAGGCTGAAGGCCTTTTGGCCGTAGGCCTGGGAAAATGTCCAAAGAAATATCAAGGCCTGAAGGGCCGGCCTATTTTTCTGCTCACCGGCCCGGACCAAACACGCTCCCGCCATACTTCACCCAACATTTGCAATGCGGAACTGAAACCGATTACTTTATGGCAGGAGGGAGTAATTCTCCTCCGGTCTCAACCAATCGATATTTCTTTGGTAAGTCTTGCGAGATGAATCCCAGGAGATCGTGGAGCGAGGGTTGGTCATTGCAAAATTTCAACAGGGGACGTAAATCGCCTGCAATTGAGACTTGCTGGTAGGAACCTACATCCATAATTTTCAACACCAATCTGCACCTCTCCTTACCAGCCGGAAGGTTGGACTCATACCTTGAGACTTCGTTCGCGGCATGCACTGCAAGCTTCAGCAGGCCCGTCATGCCGCCTTCGACTCGATTGGTTACAACAAAATACCCTTCTTCTTTGCTTCGCACCTCAACGCGCACGGAGTTTTCTTCAATTGTGCTTACGTCATAGTTATAAGTTTCTCCTGCAAAATTCGACCATTGAAGGGCAAGAGGAACGGCTATCACTTTTTCCGACGCCAATGATTGCAAAGAAAGTATGGTTGCAAACAAAACTGCTGCCGGGATGGCAACAGACAGATAAATTCTCGCCTTCATAATAAATTCTCGCTCGCCGGTGGACACCTAAGCCGAATCAGTCTCCAAGCCATCGCTCTCGCAAAGTCTTTCAGCCGACTCGAAAAAATCTATTTCTACCCCGCTCATATTCGGAGAGTGAAGCCGTCCCGCCACGAAGTAAAGCTGCAAACAACAACCTTGAATTGAAAACTCCCACTCCGAATCCATTTCACAACAACAATCGCAACCACGCCAAGCCAACCATGAACCACTAAACCCTCGCTCTACTCAACCTCACCTCCTACTCTGCACCCGAAACAACTGCACCTTCCCCGCCTTCGTAAACACCGCAAATTCATTTGAATTCTGCGCCCGCACTAGCGAATGCGGTTTCTCCCCGGGCCAGCTAAAGGAACTTTCACCTTTACCTTCCCGCCCAACTTCGCAGATCCTGCCTTCATTCTCCGAAAGCAGTACGAGCATGCCACCGGCTGTGAAACAAGCCAAAGGAGAGGCGAGCTCGGTGCCAATGGTTTCCACATTTTCCTCCAAGGCATCAAACCAATGCAGCGCCACTCCTTGTTGCAATCGGGTTACCGCGCATAAGGGCAAATGCGGCGCGGAACCAACGAGAGAGAGCACATCGGACTCCGACTCCCATTGCCGCAGGGACTTGCCGGGACGATGAAGAAAGAGCTTGCGATTAACCGAAATCCAGACCAACTCTCGCTGCACGAGCAGCGACACATGCCGGAAGGTATCGCCCAAATCAGGCTGAACCCCTTCCAATTCTGCGTTCATGATCACCCGGCCATCCTTGTGACGACATTCAAGCAGGAGATTCCGCTCTCCATTGTTGCGTAGCAACCAGGCCAGATTTCCGCGCCAGCAAAGCGCCCGGAAATCGCCAGCGAGCCAGCCCGGCGTCCCTGCCGGCACTGCACCACCAAACTGGTCTGCCGCGGGAAGCACCTTCTCAGGAAGCCGCCCTAAATGTTCCATAAGTGGTGAGGCACTCAAGACCACCATCGCTGGCGGAGAGGAGGTTTCATCCACTTCCATATATAAAGGGAGTTTTAAATTAGCCGTATCCGCCCAGGCAACATTCTGAGTCATTCCCTCCCAATTTCCTCGCAAAAGCACATACTCCTGCTTGGTATATCCAAGGGCAAGGAAATAGGCACCGCAGCTTTTGACAGTATGCAAAGTGAAGTTCTTCCCCAGATCAAAGGTACGCACCAGCACTGGTACTCCCGCCGGTTTGGCCGGGGGAGCTTTCGATTGCTTACGCAACGCCTCGTTTCGCCCCGCCATGAAGCGAATCGCGTCGCGGGTGAGCAGGCGATCTTCCGGAGCCAGTTTAACGAGGGAATTCGTAAGCAGCAGCGCTTCGGCAGGCGGTGCCGCATGCAAACGTGATCCCACCAAAACCCTGGCGGCATCCGCAGCCGCTTGCCGCACTGTATGATCAGGGTAATGAGTGCTCTGCGTTGCCAAAAGCTGTGTGACCTGGACGGTTCTATCCTTGCTGGGATTTTGTTTGCGTAAAGTGGAGACCAGTTCGGCGGCTTCCGCATGCCAGGATTTTCTTGCCATTAAATCAAAGCTGGCCTGAAAACATTGTATCGACTGGAGCTGATGCTGTGAGCCCAACGACAAAATCCCGAGCGCATCCCGCGCTGCTCCCAGCTCGTTTTCCGTCAGCTTTGCGGCAGTCAAAAAATCATTCAACCGGAGATACTTTTCCACCTCTCGACGGAACGCCGCCTGCGCTTCCTCCTTTTGTCCCAATTGCAAATACAGTTTCCCAACTTCCAGGAAGCATTGCTCCTGCTCGTAAATGGCGATCGCTTCCATGAACTGGCCTCCTTCAGCAAGGCATTTAGCCGCTTCACGCGGGCGACGCAAATGGTCCTTGTACAGCTTGGCTGCCTCGGGAAAATGGCGTCCCTGCTTGAGGGTGGAAGCGGCGGACTCAAGGTCCCCCAGCAGTTCGGCAAATATATAAGCGGCGCGGCGGTATCGGCCCAATTGCATTTCACGGTTGGCCAGTTCGCGATATTTGGTACGCAACTGTTGCTGCAAATCGGCGGGAACATTCCAAAAATCCGCGGCTTGTCCTCCACCGAGTCGGTTCAGGTTAAAGTTGGGATCGCGCGTCCCCAGCCGTCCGCTCGGGGGCGCCGTGCCACGATGCCCAAAAGAGCTCAACGGAATGGCATGTCGAAGTCCAAGTTCCGGGTTGCTCTCCAATTGGTGCAGCAGTCGGTGCAGTTCCTTGTTACGCAGTGCATCGAACTTCTGGTCGAAAGATTTTAAATTCTTCGCCGCCCAATCCTCCAGATCGTTCACCCATGTTCGATTGGCTCCGGTATGCGGAATCTGTTTCAGCATGGAAAGCAGGCTCTTATTGAACAAGTCGCTGCTGCTGCGTTTGAGTTTGTCGATTTTACCTTCACCTGGTTCGCCGGGTGCCGGGGGCAAATCAGTGGGCGGCTCGGAGGCAATCTCATCACCGGCGCTTCCGAACAAATCTTCCAGTGTGATGAAAGCTGCCAGTTGCACCGAACGAAGATGTTGATTCAGCGGCAGACCCGCATGGGCCAGATTCCAACTCTCCACGCGGGAGGGCGGTTGACGAAACAGATCAGAGACTTTGAGCGCGTCCTTCCCGGCAAACCCCGAAAGGCCGAGGGCAGGGTGAAACATCTGAACTTCATGCAACAATTTAAGTTCGTTTGCTTCGACCGGCGGCCACAGTTCCCCATCCACTGGTAGAAATAATTTGCCGGCCATCACACCGAAAGCCAAGCCCCGTGGCTTGCTCCTCGGGACGGCACCCTGAACTGGAACGACCAGGACTCCAGCAGGCGAACGGTCAGCAGCCGAGGATGCGAGCACAAACAGCCGCATTCCTTGTTGCGGAATTTCCCAACGACAAATTTCCTGCAACCATGAGCCGGCATCGCTTCCGGGCAAAAACCACGCCGTCGCCGGACGAACCGGCTCCGCAACATGCCTGAGTTTGAGAGTGGGACTGATCATGGCTTAGGTGAAAGGGACTGTATCTTGCGAATCATGGTTGAGTCTTCAATCGATTCGGCAGCACCCAAGTGAAATGCCGATCCACATAGCTGCCCATCAGACGACCAGGCTGCTGTCTGGCCCTCCACCAGCATGATGCTCACTTCGGGAAAGGATGCCGACGAGCCTCTTAGATGTAAAATCGCGCGGCTGTCGAGCCATGCCTTGCAGCCATCGTTCCATGAAGCCACCCGCAGCTTAAAACCGAATTCTGTAACCGTGCGCACCGGATGAAAATAACGTACGCTCGCTGGCTCAGGCGGGCTGTCTGTGCAGCGATGGAAATGAAGCGATTTTTGATCCTCAGCCTTTAACCCAAACCAAAATCCTTGCGAAGTCTGAGCTGGGATCGCCATTGGCCGTGAAACCAATGGCATTGAAATTTGTCCGCACATTCCGCGTCGGAAAAGAGATGGACGGCTGCAAAGCCACTTTCGCGAGGCCGACCTTGATAGTGGAGGAACGCGCGGTCTTAAGATCCACCAGATCGAACTTCCCACTCTCCACACTGGTAACCACGAGCCGGTGACCGTCTTCAGATATCTGTACGTGAGCAACCACATGTCCCAGATTTACCAGGCGTGCGCCGGTGGGTGCATATACTTCTCCCTGTTTGGTCAGAACCCACGGCCCCTCGTACCCATCCCGGTCGAACAGGGCAAGAATATCCGCCTCACGAACAGGTTGAGGCAGGCTCACCGGAATGAACTCCAGGGCTTGTCCGTTGTGGCTCACGCAATGCCAGCCCCCATCAAGTCGCGCAAAATATCTGCCATAAGCGGGCAGGTTGTAATGCGGCAGGGGAGCTGTAACCAGGTGCTGTCCCGAGGTAAGATCAAGCGCAGTCACCTGAGTGCGTTGAATCAGAAACAGGATGCCATTCCGTTCAAATACCCGGGTTGGCAATGTGGCCAAAGCGAATTCATGAATTTCAACGTTGCCGCTTACCTCATCGCAGATGGTCAATATGCCCTGCTTCTGGGCAATGCGATATTTCAGCACCGTCACCGTTTTGGCCTGAGCATCGGTGCCAATCCAAAGCGTTTTCCCTCGTGGCAAATGATCCATCAGCAAACTTGCCCCGAGATTGGGATTCGACCACCGGAGAAGCTGGCGGTCCTGCATCACCGCGATGGCGCCGTAGTCTGGTTGAGCCAGCGTCTTTTCCACCTTGCCTGAAATCGGTAACAGGAGTGGAAATGGTCTTGAGGAAAGTAGGAGCGGCAGTTCAAGTCCCTCCCTCCTGTCCCGCAAGTTGTCCTGCGAGGATTGACCCTTTCCGGGAAACAAGACTTCCAACGGAATTTCCGCCTGGCAAAGCAAGGCCTTGCGATGCGGATGCAAAAACAGTTGGAATGAGCCATGGCGATCCACGGAGGCGATGTAAAGCTTTTCCGGATTGCATTGCGCGAGCAGCGTTTGAAAATCAGGATCATCAATCACATCGCGGTTGGTGACGAGCACGCATTCAAGCTCAGGTTCGTCCGTCAACTGGGAAAAAAACGGTTTGAGCGAAAGTCCGGGATGGGCGGACGTTTCCAAAGTTCCCAGATGCCTGGCCAAACCTTGACGGGCGAGCAAATCAATTTTTTCCACTCCATCGTGCGTGGCCCGCCAGGTGGTCGTCTGTCCGCGGCGATTCTCCTTGCCGATTAATGCCAGAGCAACCGCCGTGGCAAAAACACGCGGCAATCCCCATTGCCTGATACCTGAATCGATCAGAATCGCAAAATGTCCAGGCGGATGGTTTGCTGGCGGTTCGCGGCGGAAATAGAGCGCTTCATTCAGGGCAACGCGCGCCGCGAGTGTCAGGTCATCATTGGCCAATTCACTCGGCAACAGGCGATCAAGATTGCCGCGATTGGAAATATCCGAAAATCCGCCCAACGCGAGTTCCTCCATTTCGGAAAGAGAGCGGGGCAGGTAAAGCGCGGCCATGATGTCGCGCGTCACTTTCGCCAGACCCTGATAATCAGGGTCGTCCTGCAGTCGGCTGAGCAATTGCCGGACACGAGCCGCAGGTTCCAGCGTGATCTCCGCCGCCTCAGGCAATTCATCAAGACCCGTCTGGATGCGCGCTGCCAGAGCTTCGGGAGAAAAGTGTTTTAAACTCTGATGAATCTGGCGATATAACGAAACAGTATTGCTGGCGGACGGTTTTTTGTTATTAAGCAGGTCATCAGTCAGGGAACCATCCGCGAGGACTTGAACGATCTCGCGGGCAGGCTGAACGCGCTCAAATCGAACCTGCTCGAGAATCATTTCCAGCAGTACAGCCTTTGCTCGCGGACTGTTCCTCAGTTCCACCGGCAATTGTTGCAACGATTTCAGTCTGGCAATAAATTCCGAAAATTCCTGGTTCGCCGGATCGTTCCAGGCCCGGAGAAGTAATTGATTACCCGTGGCCGGTGAAATCGGTGGCTTGCCAGAGTCGGATATGACCGGAACTGTCTCCGCGATGGGATGACTGAAAATAGATGCCGCAGGAAGTTTGCCACGGCAGGCGGCCAGCAGCAGCACTATGGCATGAAAAGGAGGCAAACCCTTCACAGCCATTAATCCCAGGATTTCCTCCAATTCCTCCCGAAATGCAATCGTGGTGCCATCCGACCACACAATAACCCGCCCCGACTCCGCCCAACGCCACGGTTCATCGTGTGCTGTGCTGAAGTAGGCTAAGGCTTGTTGATGGCTGTCAGGCATGCAGTAATTTGGAGTAAGTTTCCCGAACGGCGCTTCGGCTGGCAGTCAGGAGTTGTTCCGGCTTGATGATCTGGTGAGTATGATCTTCAAAGAAAATGACAAAGTCCTCGGCTCCTCGATTAAAAAGCTCACTTAACACCATTGCCTCCACAGCCGGAAACCAGGTGAATCCGCACGGAATCAGGATGCCGGAATAATCGACGAGCTGCAGACCTTTGATGGGCGGCACGGGATGGCCAATCACCGAAACACGTCGTTCTTCATTGACGGCAAAACGCAAACCCTTCAACCGAATTTCAGGCGCTTGAATCGCAAATTCATACCAGGCATCAAAATCCGCCAGTATGGCTCCAGGTGTTGCTTCGGTGTGAGTTCTTACCAATGTTAGCGGGAGTTTTTGCCGGGTTTCTCCGGGCAGCGCTGCGGTTGGCAAGCCTGGCAACATCGCTCCCTTAAGTGGTTGCCATTCCACCCGGGGAAGGATTCGTTCCGGAATGCGCGATTCAGCAGACTTCAACCAGCCCGACTCCAGCAGTTCGAAGCGTTCCAAATCCGAAATACCTCTCAGCGCCTGCTCAAGCTCTTCGCTGCCATTGTTTCCGCGAAGCCATAGTGTCCCGGCGACCTTGGCGCATTCTATCCCCGGAAACAAACGGATGACCGCGAGTTCTGCGGCTTCGGAAAATGGTATGCAAGCTGCCCAGGAATTCATGGCTGATCGCTATACTGCTTTGACCGCTCCAGATTTTAGTTGCGGCCACAACTCCGCAATGCGTTTGGTCAGGAAGTCGCGTTTTTGCGAATCTTTAACCCATTGGCATCGTCCTTCCAACAAACCCAGACGATCTTGCAAATAGGCTTGTTCGCCATTGGTTTCAGATTTCAAACGTTCGGTGATGAAATCCAGATCACGGGCGAGACTTTCCGGATCAGGCCCTTCAGGGGGACGGGCGCGGACGTGATCAGCAACTTCGCTCTCGGATTTGGAAACCACCTTGTCCACAAGTGCCTGCAAGACTTCCTGTTGATCGTCCGTATCCCAGATGTATTTCAACACCCAAAGATCGGAATTTCGAGCGACCAACCTACCACAGAGTAGCGCACTTGCCGCGATGAGCTTTTGCAGCTTCACCGCCCGACGATCAGACACCGGAATCCCTGCATGCCGGATGCGGTGCACCAGTTCAGCATAGGCGTCGCGCACCGGAGTCAGGTCCACTCCCGTGAGCAAACCTTGGAGCTTCTGTATTTCATCAAAGTGAAGCGATGAAGTGGTAATTCGGTTCTGATTTAATTTCCACCCTGCAGCCAGCACGTCCGCCAGTTGTTCAGCACCCACATTATCGCAATGGACTCGTAGCAGAAAACGGTCAAACAGAGCCTTAAGCGCATCGTCCTCAGGCAGGTGATTGCTGGCACCGACAAAAAGCAGCGCCTTCAATGGCCGTGATTCCTTTCCGCGACGAAACATACGTTCGTTCAGCGCGGTAAGCAGGCTGTTTAGAATGGCGCTGTTCGCATTGAGCAATTCGTCCAAAAACACCAGGGAAGCCTCGGGCAACATGCCTTCGGTGTTGGTGATCAGCTCGCCCTCGCGAAGTTTTCGGATGTCGAAAGGACCAAATAATTCGTTCGGTTCCGTGAATCGGGTCAACAGATAGTCAAAGGTTTGACCTTCGAGTCGGGCAGCGAGATTGTGCACCAAGGCGCTTTTCGCCGTTCCCGGCGGCCCCAAAATGAAAAGATTTTCGCCGCCCACCAGGCAAACACCCAGGAGGTCGATCACTTCATCCTTCCCTACGAAGGCTTGCTTCATCGGCTGAAGGACTTCTTCGCCGAGCCGCCGGCCAATATCTAATATTGAGTTGCTGGTCATATCAGGTTTGAAAATATTAATTTAATCAGGACTGGTTGCTGTCATGGCCGATTGCATTTTCTCCGCAACGGTTGGGCAAAGCTCAACGTGAGCGCCCAAAGATTCTTTAATCGCCTGGTTTACTTCCAGACTGCCAAGGCGCGTGAGATCATTTCTTTCCAGGATGCGGTCGATGTAGAGTTGGCGCAAGCAACGGTCAGAAATGAAATGCGAAACGTTCACCCCTTCCACGCCGGTAACGCCCACGGAAGACAACGGCCATTCCGTGGCGATTTTCAAAAGAGCCTGGAGCAACGGATCTCCCGATGACACACCGCGGGTCATGCCTATCAAATCGGGTAAAAAGCGGAAGGTTAAGTCCACCGAGTAATCAGTCGCTGGAGAATGAGGCAAAGGACAAGCTTCCTGCATCGCCTTGCTCACAATGTCACCATCGATATCCCGGCAGACGAGGAATTGGCATCCCCGATACAGCATCTTCGCCCCCCACAACGCTGCCTCCGGGACAAAGTCAGGGGCCTTTCCGGGAAGGTGTGAACGGTAAAGCCGATCCATTTCTTTCAAAACTTCCTCAGCTTCAGGCTCGACCTCCTCACGGAAATCCTGTGTCACAATGACGCTGCCGGATTCGGCCAGCGCATTCAAAAACTGGAATAAACCCATCGCTGGATATTTAATGCCACTCCTTTCGGAAAGTCAGTGAGAAAATGGCCAAAATTGTATCAAAACACCATCACCCGCCCGCTACGGATTATTCCATCCCAATGATCCGGGAATTCAGCTTCATCCCAGCCACAGGGAAAATGGCCAGCTGCATACCATCCATCCAATTGGGGGATGTGCAAGAGCGGCTCTACCAAGTCCTTATATTCCTCTTCGAGGCAAATGAACATAATATCCCAAGTAAGCTCATGTCTCAGCTTTTCTCTATATGATTCTGGAACCGGTGCGGTAGTCAGCATGGTGTCGACAAAAGACAAAATCAGTGGCCGAAGCTCATCTGCAAGAGGGTTCCAATCCTGTAATCTCTCCCACGATTTGCGCTGGACAGCTTCTTGAAGAGCATTTCTTGCAGCCAAGCGACAATTCTCCCATTTTCGTGAATTGCCTTCTTTTACAGCCACTGGCCAGCTCTTCACACTCGTAATCGAGGGCGGCAATGGCTTTCCAACAGCTTGAAAAAATGGATAGCTCAGGATACTCTCAAACTTTAATCGAATTTCCGGTCTCATTCGTCAGACAAGGTTCATCGAGTCCTTAATTGAGTCTTGGTTTAATTAGTCTGTTGCAAATGACGACCTTGCCGCTTCGGGGCCAGCGATCGCAACCGGTCACGCCGCGAAGGACTAGTTTCGGGAAAGTGTGTGCGTAGGAAAATAGGAATATCACTGCGTCCGCCTCGCTGGTAGTCCGCCAAAAGCGCTTCGGAGACAGTGCTTGCCGGAAGAGCCTTTTGCTCCGTCAGAAAGCTGAAGATTTGCTCCCCTAAATCGGCCAACGGGATGCTATGCTTGCGACCCAGGTGTTCATAAATCCAGTCGCAAAGGCGCATGAACTCTTTGAAGGGGGAGCCTTCCCACCAGATAAGCGGTGTGGTTGCGATGAAGTTGCCGCTATTGCCAATCAAATCCCAAAACCGCGCAAACCGGCGCATCTTTTGCATCGCTGCAAAGTCGATGAGCTTCGTTTGCAAAATCTCATAAGGCGGATGTTCGCCATAGGTCATGCTCCATTCAGCATCGTGCCTGACAATCGGTGTGCCGCGCAGCCGCTTGAGGATGCCAACCTGGATCTCCTGCGGTTTCAAAGCAACCAAGCGATCAAAACCTTCACCAAAGCTTTCCACGGTTTCGCCGGGCAAACCAACAATCAGATCCGCGTGAATGTGAACGCCAGTGTGCTCCCGTAAAAAACGAAAATTGTCAGCGAGCCGTTCATAATCCTGCCGACGGCTGATCAACTTCGATACTTCAGGATTGAAAGTCTGAATGCCGACTTCGAATTGAAGCGCACCCGGAGGAAACTTGGCGATGACCTCACGCAAGGCCTCGGGCAGTCGGTCAGGAATCATTTCAAAATGAACGAATAATCCCGGTCGAAAGCGGTCGAGGAAAAATTGCAGCAGCGCCTTGCTCGTATTCAGGTTCAGGTTGAAAGTGCGATCCACAAACTTGAATTGTTGCACTCCGCGACTGAGCAATTCCTCCAGGTTTTGCAGCAGCACTGGTAGAGGGAATTGCCGTACGGGCACATCCAAAGACGAAAGGCAGAACTCGCAAGTGAACGGGCACCCGCGCGAGGCTTCCACATAGATGATGCGGTGGGCGACGTCGCGTTCGTTGTATAAATGATACGGCAGGGCGAGTTGCTCGAGTGCTGGAAGCTCGGCAGGAATAATTTTGCCAGCGGGCTTGCCACCAGAAATCAAAGTCCGGCAGAGCTCGGCAAATTTCAGATCGGCTTCGCCGGTAATAACAAAGTCCGCCTGATTAATGATTTGCTGGCGATCGACTTCGAAACTCACCTCTGGTCCACCAAGAACAATGGTGATATCAGGACGAATGCGTTTCAACGCGGAAACAACTTCCGTGGTGGGAACTACATTCCAAATGTAAACTCCAAGCCCGATAATTTTCGGGTTTTCGGCGAGCAGAGCTTCCACGATTTCAATGGGACGCTGATTGATGTCGAACTCGAGCAAAGCAGCGCGACTCTGAAGTTCACCCAGATTGGCCATCAGGTATCGCAAGCCGAAGGCGGCGTGGATATATTTCGCGTTAAGTGTGGCTAAAACAATGTCTGCCATGCTGCCACGAACTTAACGCAATGCCCGCGAAGTGAATAGAGGAATTCATTCAAGGCAGACTCGTCCAGCTTCTCAACGCTTGGAGCAATCTGGCGCGGACACTTCAATGGTTGCGACCGCATTCGACTTCAATCCAGTACGAAGCGCCCCCTCCAAACTCCAACGGTAGCGATCGATCGTCGCCAGTAGAAATGAGCCCGCCGCTGCCGTGAATACTGAATAGTTGAACGGGGCCTTGATTCCGAGCGCGATGGTAATCGTTACCGCGAAGAGTGTCAGGAGTGCTCCGCTCGCAATGGCTGACGTTCGTGTAAACAATCCCAAAATCAAGGTGATCCCCAGCACGATTTCCAGGATGGTCGCCACCCAGGCCAGAATGGAAATCAGGCTGTGAGGAGCAAACCAATTCAATTTTTCCGTGTATTTTACAAAATGTTCCCAGTCACCCCAACCGACATTTGGCTGACTAAATGACCCCCACATTCCAAAACGGTCTGCCACTGCGCTTAAGAATGCCATGCCCAGTGCAAGGCGCAAAAATAGACTGCTGAGGTCTTTGGTAATGCCGGGCTTCATCTTCATTTCTCCTCTTCGGCGGGTAATTTGACCGGCGCTCCTTGTTTGGCAACCAAGAAAGCCAGCAGGCTTGCCGGCTTCGAATCGCTGGCATTCCGTGAAACCAAATGCACCGCTCCGGCCGGCTCATAAAACATCTCTCCCTTGGTGTAGGTCTTCTCCGGGGTTCCCTTCAACTGCGAAATCACCGCGCCTTCAAGAATGTAGCCAAACACCGGACCGGAATGCCGGTGAGGACTGGAGCTTCCGCCGGGCGGATAATTCACAGTGACAATAGTTACTTCCGCTGCCTCAAGATTTCCTATCGTTTGCTGCATCAGTTTTTTTATGGCAGGCGTCGCGTGATCACCAGCAGCTGGCTTCGTAATGATTTCTTCATGAGCCAATAACCGGTTTGGAATCAGTGCTGATGCTCCGATGATGCACGTAATAGCCTTCAAGCTGTCTCTTCTGGATTTCATGAATTAGGTGTTTTGGATGCTGCGGCGGGTTGATAAGCGCCGGGAACTGCGCGGAAAGCTATGGATATACGATTCCATCCGTTGATGGCGACAACGGCCATGGTCAGATTTATCATTTCCTCCTCGCTGAACTGTGCACGCGCTTGCTCATAAATTGAGTCTGGCACGTGCGATTCGCTGACGAGCGTCACGGCTTCAGTCCAAGCTAGGGCGGCGCGCTCACGTTCGGAATAGAACGGGGCTTCCCGCCAGGCATCCAGGAGATAAAGTCGTTGCTCGGTCTCTCCGTGTGCTCGTGCGTCCTTGGTATGCATATCGATGCAAAAAGCGCAGCCATTAATCTGGGAAGCCCTCAATTTGATTAATTCCAGCAGCGAAGGTTCCAAACCAGAATGGCGTACATAATGTTCCAGCCCCGCCATGGCCTTGTAAGCACCTGGAGAGGCTTTGGTATAATCAAGTCTGGGTTTCATTTGATATTAGTCAGCTTGTAATTTAATTGTTCGACAGCATAAAAGTAGATTAATGTGGCTTAACTGGAAGAGCCATTTACAAGATATACACTGGACCACTTTAAGCAACGATTCGCATGGCTAAAAATGAATCATCCGTTGGATTATTACTCGCTTCACCGCCCGCAGACCTTGAATTGAATCAATGGCTGCATCGGGAACTGCGCGCTGCCATCCTGGATCGCCGGCTGAAACCTGGCGCGCGACTGCCTTCTACCCGCCAGCTTGCACGGCAGTATCAAATTTCTCGCGGCACTGTAACCACCGCGTTTGAGCAATTGCGCGACGAGGGATATTTGGAGGGACAAATCGGTTCCGGCACCTACGTGGCCAAGGATATTCCGGACGGCCTGCTCCAGGCGCGGGGGATGGCAGGCATTTCCAAACGCACCGCGCATTCCCGCGCCACGTTGTCCAGCCGGGGTGAGCGCATAAGTTCAACGTCACTTGCCATTAAACCCGTCACCCACGCCGGTCGGGCATTTCGCGCCTATCATCCCGCTCTCGATGTTTTTCCGCTTCATCTCTGGAGCCGGATGGTGGCGCGCAGAAGCCGGCAATCCTCCCGCATTCTGCTGGCCGGCGGTGAACCGGCAGGCTATCGGCCTCTTCGTGAGGCACTGGCTGGTTATCTCGGCTCGATGCGGGGCGTAAAATGTTCGCAAGAACAAGTGGTGATTGTTTCCGGGATTCAACAAGCTCTTGATATCGTTGCGCGGCTGGTTCTGGACCCGGGAGATGCAGTCTGGATGGAAAATCCTGGCTACATTGGTGCGAGTGCTGCACTCCGGGCTGCAGGCGGCGAAATGGTACCAATACCGGTAGACAAAAATGGTTTAAACGTAAGAACAGGGGTAAACTCATGCCCCCAGGCACGGCTGGCTTATGTAACACCAGCACATCAATTTCCTCTGGGCGTGGTCCTGTCTCTGGAACGGCGGTTGGCCTTGCTGAATTGGGCCAATGAGGCTCGAGCCTGGATATTCGAAGATGATTACGACAGTGAATACCGGTATTCCGGGCGGCCTTTTCCGGCGCTGCAAGGATTGGACCAGAGTGGTTCAGTGATTTACGCCGGCAGCTTTAACAAAATGCTTTTTCCTTCGCTTAGGCTTGGATACCTGGTTTTGCCTCCCCGTTTGGTGGAACCATTTGTTGCGGCCAGGTCGATTGTGGATCGTTATCCTCCTGTGCTCGATCAGGCGGTCGTTTGTGATTTCATGGTGGAAGGATATTTTGGACAACACATCCGCCGCATGCGCGAAATTTACGCTGAACGTCGACTCGCCCTGATCGATGCAGCAAGGTCTGAACTTCAAGGACTCCTGCGTGTGGATGATCTGCCGGCGGGATTGCATACCAATGGCTGGTTTGAGTGCGGGATTTCGGATCGTCAGGCAACGGCTGCTGCCTCGGCTGCGGAGATCGAAGTAATGTCATTATCAAGCTTCGGAGTCGGCAGGCGCGTTCCCAATGGCCTGATGCTGGGGTTTGCCACGGTAAATCCAGCCGCCACTAAAGCTGCTGTGACACGATTGGCCAAGGTGTTGGAGAACCTTAAAAGGAATTTATAAGGTATCACCTTGAGGTTGATTCACCTGCTACACCCAAACCCGAACCTGACCCGCTCAAGTCTCCAAAGGAGGAGGGAAAATCACCCGGAAACAGTGAAGCGGAAACTGTCAAATCTGCTTTGCCTTTTTGGAAATAGATTTAACGTTTTTTCCTGGGCGCTTTAAAATTCGCAATCGCCTTGTCGCCATTGGCTGCGGAAATCTGCAATTGCTGCTTTCTCTCGTTGAAAGTGACTTGTTTGGTTCGTGGAACGCTATGAGTCAGGTGTACGTTGGGACGCATATCCAGGATGATGAAGGTGGTATCCGGACTGCTGCCCTTTAGGTCGACGGCAATTCCCTGCAAAGGCAAATCCCGGGCTTCCAGGGCTCCTCTTCTCCCTTTCGATACCACTTCCACCCTGGTCATCCAGCCATCGTGATTTTTGCTGAAGGTATCGAAAAAACGACTCCACTGCGCGCGTGGGATTTCCCGGGCTTCCTCAGAGCCTTGTTCGCTTCCACGTTTCGCGGTTGCCGGTGAGCGACGGGAAGCACCACCACGCACAGACGCAATGCCCTGTCGCTTCGAGCGAGGGCTTTTTAGTTCGGTGCCTGTGCTGCGCGAACGAGTCTTGGTTAATCTTTTCATTTAAATTAGTCTCCTAATGCAACCGTCTATTGCCAGCCGGGAAAGGCAATGGGGGATTTCCCTTATCAATGGTTGCGCGCTATTCACCTTCATTGCGAATGAGGCCGCTGGTCTGCCGTTCCACCAGCTTCGCATAATAGCCGCCAAGGCGCATCAATTCAGGATGGGTTCCCAATTCTGCAACCGATCCATTTTTAAGAACGATAATGCGATGGGCATTTACAACCGTTGAAAGGCGATGGGCGATCACAAAGGTGGTGCGGTTTTTCATCAGCTTTTCCAATGCCTCTTGAACCAGGGCTTCGGATTCCGCATCCAGTGAAGCCGTTGCTTCATCCAGTACCAAAATCGGCGGGTTCTTCAGCAGCGCGCGCGCAATGGTGATTCTTTGTCGCTCGCCTACGGAGAATCGACTGCCGCGCTCTCCAGCCATGGTTTCATAGCCTTCCGGCAGGTGTGAGACAAAGTCGTGCGCGTTGGCTGCGCGGGCAGCGGCTTCAATTTCCGCCACTGTAGCCTCCGGCCGGCCATAGGCGATGTTGTTTCGAACCGTGTCGTTAAAAAGGAGTGGATCCTGCAATACCGTGCCAATGTTTCTGCGGAGGGATCGTTGCTTGAGTTGCCGCAAATCTTTGCCGTCCAGGTAAATGCCACCTTCATCGGGATCATAGAATCGCATCAACAAGGCCATTAAAGTGGTCTTGCCGGAGCCACTTGGGCCGACAATTGCGAGCGTTTCTCCTGGATTGACCCGAAGATCAATTCCCCGCAAAAGGGGTGTGTTCGCTTCTTCATAACGAAACGTCAGATCCTTGAATATGACTTCTCCGTCCACCTGTCGGATTTCATGGGCATCCGGGGCATCGCCCAAATGTTCCTGTTCGTCAAGGATGGAGAAGATTTCGTCGATCGACACGTAGGCCTTTTGGATGGTTTGATAAATGTTCGTCAGGCCTTGTACCGGACCGAAGAGCCCGCCCACGTATCCCAAAAAAGCAACCAACGTGCCCAGGCTTAATTTGCCTTGAACGATGAGCACTCCCCCAAAGGCGATGGCAGCAATGCGCGCGGCCGCGACGACCAGATTGGTGGCAGCTCCAACCCCGGAATCGATACCCACGCCCCGGATCACCACCTGGTTGGCTTCCTGAACATTTGATAGAAAGCGTTTCTTTTCGGCATCCTCCATCGAAAAACTGCGCACGGTGATGATTCCCGATAGAACTTCATTGAAACGGGAATAAATTTGCGACCATTTATCCAGGAGCGTTCGTTCCCGTCGATTTTGTTCCGGGCCGGCCAGGGCTGCGATGGCAGCGGGCAGGGGCAGGAAGGCAATCACTAAAATGGTCAGCTTCCAGTTCAGAAAAAACATGATGGTGATGGCAATAATCATGTAGAGTATGGCCGGAAATACATTGAAAAGAATCTGGCTTATGGCGCCGATCAATCCCTGGATGCTGCGATCGAGTTTGGTCATGATGGCGCCCACACCCTCCTGCCGATGAAAGCTGAGAGGCATCCGGTGCAAACGCTCGACAGTGGACTCCAACAAGGTGTAATGAACTCCCAGCCGGGCATGCCACGTCAGCCAATTTGAAATGCCATTCGCCACCTCACGGACGATTCCCAAACCGATTAACAGGGCTATGCCAACCATTAACGTGCGCATGACCCGATGTGTGGCAAGGTCGTCAAACACGTACTTCAAAATGAGCGGCTCGATGGCGTTTATGGCCGCGAGCAGCAAGGTCAGCAGAAAAATGCCAACAATTGTCCTGCGATAAGGAAATGCCAGCTTCAGCGCTCGGCGCATCCGGCCGCGTTTTCTGGGCTGTTTGGGTTTTTGTTCTTCGGTATTCACAAATGAGCAACAATTCGATACTCCGCACTCGATCCATTTTGGAAGCGGTGTGCCTGCTGCGAAGGTAAGGCTGGAACCAGCCTCGGCGATTTGCCGTCGCAGATTCTGTAAACTCTTCCGATAAATATCAAAAAGCAACCGGGTACATTTCTTTTGAATAACCAATTCATTTGAGAACCCCATGATGATGCTCATGTTGATCAGGGAGTAAGCGACTTATATGATGAACGAATCTGTTAAGCGATATTGACGATGGTAAGGTTTCACAAATGGGAAAAGCATGTAATTACCCCACTGGAGCGGGGGCTATGTGTAATTATATTTGAAGCCTTGTGGATGCGAAGATTTATTGAAATCGCAAGCAGAAGACTTTGGTCACAATCGTTGGAACCATGAATCGTGATTTGTCCCGGTTTGTTGGAGTGGAACTCATTAAAGATGCCCGAGAGGGGAAAGCCAGCTCCGCGTTGATTGAATCAACCGGGTGGCTGGCTACGTAAAGATGTTTCAGTGCTGCTACAGTCGGTTGGTATGGACGGTTTAGGATCGGAGATGACAGTATGATTAAGAATACAAAATGCTGTGAGCTCTTACGCAACCGGCAGCGCAAGCGGGGGACAGCGTGGTTCAAAAGCCAGGTTCCTCATCGTTGCACAAAACTGACTTCCGGTTCATCCTTGGTCGATGACAACGCTGTACCTGATTCGTCACGCAGCTAATGACACCATTGGTGTTTCGATTCCGGGACGAACACCAGGCATCGGTTTAAATGCGGAAGGGCGCAGGCAGGCGGAATCTTTGGCCACACACCTGGCTAAAGAACCGATTCAACTGATCATCAGCAGTCCGCTGGAGCGATCTGTTGAGACCGCGATGCCCCTGGCCCGAAAGCTGAATCTCGACGTGGAAATTTCCGACGCGCTTTTGGAAGTGGATTTTGGCGATTGGAGCCGGCAAACATTGGAGCAATTGAATACCGTGCCAAAATGGGGACTTTGGAATTCCTTTCGCAGCGGACAACGCGTTCCCAACGGGGAAATGATGATTGAAGTGCAGGCCAGAATGGTGGGAGCAGTTCAACTACTGCACGCCGAATATCCAAACGGCACGATCGCCCTGTTCGGCCATGGCGATCCAATTCGCTCCGTCCTGGCCTATTACTTAGGAGTTCCGCTGGATCTGTTTCAAAGGATTGAATTGAGTCCGGCTGCTGTGAGTATCCTCACGCTGGATGATACGGCTCCAAAGATTCTCTGCATGAACCGGTAGTTTGGTTTCGATCTGTCCCTCTTCTCTTTGCCCGCTAAAAAAATTCGGAGCGGAATGATTGGACTTCCGATCCTGCAGCCGACAACCCGCCAGCACTCAGCTCAACTTGTCCGCACCGAACCATGAGCGCGCGGACTTCATCCAGATACAGGGTGTGGGCGAAGGAAACTTGCTTCTCCAGGTGCCCTGTAAAGTCACCGTAACCGGTTTCAAATTGAGGATCGCCATAATCTTACCTATGCAATGAATGCATTCCCTCTTTTCCAGTCTAAATAATATGCTGCTCGGCGACAGAATCCGGTTTTGGGAGGTTTATGACAACTAGGAGTAAACCCCATTTTTCGCAATGGTATGAAACGATAACATAAAAGTTCACTAACTATATGCTTGGAACAAATGTGGGAATTCGAGGAAAGGGTAAAACTCAGTTGGCCTTCATGACACCCGTACAACCGGATGCAAAATTATCCGCCATCATTGGCAGCAAGCCCCTGCCGCGCAGTGAGCTTACCAAACGGCTCTGGAGTTATATCCGAAAACATGGGCTGCAGGATCCGAAGAAGAAAACCCTCATCAATGCGGACGAGAACTTGAAACCAGTGTTCAACGGGAAGCAGCAGGTGACGATGCTGGAAATGTCAAAACTGGTTTTCAGTCACATCGTGCAGGAGTAAAAAAACACTTAAGCCGGGACCTGCGCGCCGATCATTTGCATGACGGTGGGGGCGAGGTCACGCAAAACTTCCACATCATTACTGACGCGCGCCTGCAACAGGCGGCCGAGGACAAAGCAGAAAATGGCCTGAGATTTGGCTGGAAAATCCTGGGATTCGATCAGACCGGCCTTGTGCGCATCCACCAGAGTGCTCTCGATATATTTGCACATTCGATCAAACATCTCCTTGGATTTGACGCGGATTTTTTCGTCCTGAGTGCTTAACTCCGAGCCCGCACAGGCAAACGGACACCCAAGCACACGCCCGGTCTTTTCCAGTTTCTCCTTCTGGCCTGCGTAAACACGTTTGCAATAATTCTCCAGCCGTTCCAGCGGGGGCGTCTGAGGGGAGAACAACGAATCATACCTGGGCCGGCTTTGCTGCCAATGCTCTTCATAGGCAGCCACAGCCAGATCTGATTTGGAGGGAAAGAAATGATAAAAGCTGCCTTTTTTCACCTGAGCGCGATCGCAGATATCATCCACGCTCACTGCTCCGTAGCTCTGTTGCCAAATTAAATCAAAGGCTACATCAAGCAGCTTGCCTTTCGCATCGCTAGTTCGTCCCATAAATCATAAAGGTGGATTCTTGATTACGCTAACACCCGAGCCTAGAGCGTCAAGTGTTAGATGAGGTTACAGATATTTACTCAGCTTTTCGGTAAGGCTGGTTTTGGAAGACGCACCGATCGAAGTATCCACGAGCTTTCCATTTTTGAATATGAGCAGGGTGGGAATGCTTCGGATGCTGAACTGAGAACAGAGTCCGGGATTTTCGTCCACGTTGACTTTGGCAATCTTGGCCTTGCCGGCGAAATCAACCGCCAGGCTTTCAACCAGCGGACTGATCATGCGGCATGGCCCGCACCAGCTTGCCCAGAAATCGACCAGCACGGGAACATTGGATTCGAGGACCTCTTGAGTAAACGAGCCATCAGTTACATCCACGTATTTTTTGTCAGCGACAGTAGTATTATTCATGTGTTTAGCTTTCTTCCCGGCAGACTTTGTATTCTACCACTTGAATGAACATTCCTCTCCAAGAAGTTAACAGCTAGCAGCCGAATGTTCATCCAACGCAACATAGCATAGTTGACTAAGCAGTCAACTATGGCGGTCTTTAGAATATAAGCTGTTTTCCATTAGAAACTTATAGCTTAAATGATTAGTTAAAATACTTTCACTCCAGCCAAGGATAGAAATGGAACTTTAGTAATGAATTGGGTTCAATGCTGCATATGATTCTGGCGGGCGATATTGGTGGTACTAAGGTAAATCTCGGTTTGTTCGAGATTGAGGAGCGGCGTGTGAGGCTTGTTCAAGACGGGACGTTTCCGAGCCAAAAGTATCTGCATCTGGAGGATATTATCCGGGAATTCCTCGCGACAGGAGGAACGCCAAGAATCCATCAATCCTGTTTTGGGGTGGCAGGACCGGTGAGGCACGGACGTGCTCAATTAACAAACCTGCCATGGCGCATCGAAGCAGTCGGGATGGCGATGGAATTAAAGTTCGGCTCAGTATCGCTCATCAATGATCTGGAAGCAAATGCCTATGGATTGGCGCAGCTGGACCCGGACGATTTCGATGTTTTGAACAAAGGTGAACCCGGAACCAATGGGAATGTGGCACTGATTTCTGCCGGGACGGGATTGGGGGAAGCAGGATTATTTTGGGACGGCAGCCAACATCATCCTTTTGCCTGTGAGGGTGGTCATTGCGACTTTGCACCGCAAAATACCTTGGATGGGGAGTTGTTTGCTTTTCTGCACGACCGGTTTGGTCATGTGAGTTGGGAGAAAGTGCTCTCGGGCACTGGGCAGGTTAACATTTACGAGTTTTTAAAGAATCGGCCAGGTGCAAGCGAGCCAGCCTGGTTGGCGGCAGAGCTGAGCAAGGGAGATCCGGCAGCAGTCATTTCACGGGTGGCAATGGCAAACGAAAATGATATGTGCACCCACGCCTTGAATTTGTTTGTGACCTACTACGGAGCGGAAGCGGGAAACCTGGCGCTCAAGTTAATGTCGACGGGAGGAATTTACATTGGGGGTGGAATTGCGCCCAAAATTCTGCCGAGTCTGCAACGGGGACATTTTCTTGAAGCGTTGTTCGGTAAAGGGCGAATGAAATCGTTGCTGGAAGCCATGCCGGTGAAAGTGATTTTGAATTCGAAGACGGCGTTGCTGGGAGCGGCACATTATGCGGCATTTGGGAAGCAAGGGTTCTTGGTGCAGGGTTGAAGCACTCGTTCCGAGAGTTCAGTGTTGGCTGCAAGTTGCATTGACAGAATTCCTTCCCGGTTTCAATTATAAGTACATGAGTGAAATTATTTATCCACGTAGTCCACGGGAAACAATGTCTGGCTGGGTCTACCTGCCACGGTTTGTTGACAAGATTCGCTTGCATCTTGCAGGCAAGTTGCCTCCCGACTATCAACACAATTTTACCAAGGGCTTTGATGGTTCCTGGCTTCAGGCTGCTGGAGTGACTGCCGAACAAATGATCGAAGTCGTCAAGAACTCCGTTACGGATGGTCAGGTCGCTGATTGGGTTGCGAAGAACATAAAGAAATCGGACGCTGAGAAGACAGCCTTCCGCGATTTCGTGTTGAAGCGCGGCACCGAAGGGGGCGAGATCACCGAGCGGTTAAATATGCGCAAAAAGGAATCCGGCCTCGAACACCGCAACGACATCACCACGTTCGTCGATTATATTGACGCCGACGAAAAGCGGATTTAAGCAATGCTAATCCCAAAGCAAAAGCCGCACTGAAAAGTGCGGCTTTTGCTTTGGCAAACGAAAACAATAACTACTCCGAGCGTTTATAAAATTCTGTCTTCTTCTTCTCCATCTTCGGAGCATAGACTTTGATATTATTAATCTTGCCAGTGTCATCAAATGACCCAAAGCCGATATAGCCGAAAGCGAATGCCTTGTCTTCTGCGACCTGCACCGGCTTGGTCAGATCGTCGTAGTAAACCTTGATGGTGCCATCTGCGACCTTTCGTTCGATACGAATTTTGTGCCAATCATTCGTGGTGCCCCAGTTGACTCCCTTCGTGGTCTCAGTCGCGATATTCTGGCGTTCCTTGTTGTTCACGATGAAAATATTATGGGCGTGCGGATCGGCCGCCGTCGCCATGTGCGTGTAATAGAATTCCTTCGGGCTTTTCATTCCAAAGGAAATGCACATATCCCGGTGAGGATATTCACGCGAGGTTGAAAGCAGGTTCACCTCCAAAATGAAATCTCCAAACGCCCGATCCCCAATCACCGCCAGGTTGACAGGGGATCGCACTTCCGGTTGGTATTTGCTCTGTTTCACCAACTCCAGGCACGAGTCACCATTCACCTGCGTGATCTGCCATGCATTTGGATCTGCCATGACAAAATCCTTGAGCGCATCCTTCTTCGAGAAGTCCTGTTGGTATTGCAGCTTATAACCTTTGGGAATTTCATTTGCCGCATCCGCAGCATGCGCCTGGAACAATCCACCGGCAAAGAAGAGTCCGATTGTAGTGAGCCCGACTGTTAGTAATGATTTCATTTTGGGATGCGCGTTGCTAAACGTTTTCGGGCACAACAAAGGGTTTGCGATATTCGCGTTTGAGATATTTATTTGCGGCGCGATTTCCAACAAATTGCTCCTTCTTCGGATCGAACTTTAAAAATGCCCCAAGCGTTGCGGGAGTCTTCGTCAAATCCACCGCATTCACTTTCAAATGTTCCTGCATGCGATTCAGCGTTTCGCACATTTCCTTGTTGTCCTCAACTGCTTCCTTGATCGCTTCCGGTTGCATCTGCTTGCCCATCCTGTACGAAATGTTTCCGGTATGACACAGCGCACTGGAAAGATGGCCTTCCAAAATATCGGCATTTAGGTCGGACGACTTCCGGCTGCGCACCGCCTTGATGAAATTTGCAAAGTGACTCTCACTGCCATCGAACTCCTTGATTTTTTGGTCGTTCTTGTCGTAAGCGATTGCCTTCGTATAGCTGGGCATCACGAGATAACCGTTCTCACAATGTAGAACAACCCCGATGCGGGCTTTTCGATACTCATCCATCTGTTCTGTGCCCGCTTTGCTCGGCAGCCCGCGAACTTCAAAAATCAGCGGCACTGGCTTGTAATCATGGTAAACGATCAATGTATTGGGTGTCTGCCCATCATCTTCATAACCGAGGCGGCCGCCAACGGTGAGTATGTGCGGTGAAAGTTCATTCTGGCCCAGCGCCCAGCGGGCGATGTCCATCTGGTGAATGCCCTGGTTTCCCAGGTCGCCATTGCCAGTGTTCCAAACCCAGTGCCAGTCATAGTGCAGACGTTTGCGATGCAGAGGTTCCATCGCCGCTGGCCCCGTCCAGAGATCATAATCGATGCCCTTGGGAAGCGGCTGGTCTCCGGTTGTCTTGCCGATGCTGCCGCGGCGTTTGTAACAGAGGCCGCGTGCCACCAGCATTTTTCCAAGATTGCCAGCCTGCACCCATTCAATGCCTTCCTTCAGGCCTGAGCTGGAGCGGCACTGTGTTCCTGTCTGAACGATCTGGTTGTAATGGCGTGCAGCCTTTACAACCTGGCGACCTTCCCAGACGTTGTGCGAAACGGGTTTCTCCACGTAAACGTCCTTGCCAGCCTGGATGCCCCAAATGGCGGCCAGCGAATGCCAATGATTCGGTGTGGCAATGCTGATGGCATCAATGTCTGGATTTTCCAGCAGCTTGCGGATGTCTGTATATCCGACAACACTCTCGCCTTTGTCTTTGCGTTTTTGCACTTCTTTACCAAGCACATTTGAATCGACGTCGCATAGAGCCACGAGGCGAACTCCGGGTACCTTGCTAAAGCCCGCAAGATGTTCCTGACCACGACCGTTGAAGCCAACGACGGCAATCCGGATATCTTCATTGGCACCTCTAACCCGGGCGGTGACGGGCAGCGGCCGACTTGCGCTGTTACTTTTGGTGCTTTGGCAACCGGTCAAGGCAGGCAGCATTCCGAGCGATGAAGCAAAGATGGCGGAGGCCTTGATAAAACTGCGACGATCCATTTCTTTCATAAATGTTAAGTTTGTGGTCCTAAAGAGAGACGTCTGAAGTCATGGGTTTATTTAGACTTGTGAATGGATGACTGTGCATAGGCCTCGTATTTTTCTGCGACCTTGGCCTGTCGTTCGTTTCCTTCGTGGACGTAAAACCGGTAGCGGAAGGTTACACTTTTGCCCGCTGGAATCACTAAATTGCCGATCCCTTCAGGCTTTTTCTCAAAATCATGAAGGCCAAATGGATTTGCGGCGAACAATCCGTAGTCCCGCACATGCCACGTGGTCGGGTGACGGGGATTCTCTGGGTGGTCGAAAATGGCTATCCCCAAAGTCTTGCCATCCACCGGACCGTAATAGTCCACCCAGTTGGCGCTCTTGCCCCAGGTCTGATCATCCCGCACACCTTCGCTGTTTACGATGTGGCCCTGGCCTGGTTTGCCTTTGGGCTGCTTCAAACGCATCGTTTCAGCAAGGCGCAAAGCCATGGAGCCTTCTTTGGTGTCGCCGAACGTGACCTCTCCGTTGGAAGCATGGATGGTAATGTCGAAATCGAATAATCTCGCTTTCGGTTCGTTATAGATGCGCATTACGCGTTCATCGGTGCAAACCACCTTGCCGTCATGATCCACCCATTTGTTCTCGGACTTGATTACGCCCACGTCCTTGCCGGATTTGATCTCATCGAATTTGGTGTGAACTATCGTTCCAAAGTTTTTTTGCTCGCTCCAGAAGTCATTGCCGTTTACAGCGCCGTGCGCATACCAAAGGGAACGGTGATGGGGATGATCGTGCTCTTCGTTCGTGGAGTCCTGTTGCATCGGGAAGTTCCGGGTCATGGGGACTTCACCGGGGCCGAGCAGGGGATAGTAATAAGGACGGGGAACATCCTTGAAATGGTAATCCGTAAACGGTTCGCCGTTGATCGAGACGTGCAGAACGTTGCCATCCTCCTTGATTTGTACTCCGGCATCCTCCGCAACAGCTGGACAGACCAGACCAAGCGCAAGCCCAAGAATACCGACCATCGCCCGCGCAGGACTTAAAATGCAGGAGAACATTTGAAAACCTTATCGGTTGGAAATAAAGCAGGTCAATAATCTTTATTGAGCTGCCCTGGGCGAACTGCGGATTCCGTGTCCCCAACTCAAATCACTTCTGGGCCGGGTTATCCAGTTCCTGCAGGCGAATGTTCCGAAAGCGAACTTCAATATTTTTGCCCGCATGCACCTGCAAGGCGATGAGCCCGGTCTTGTCGATGGAATCATGGTAATCCGTGCAGGGAACATTGTTGACCCATGATTTGATGGAATCACCCTGGCAAACAATCCGATACTTGTTCCATTCGCCGACTTTGAAGGCCTTCCGTGCGGGCTCGTTATCCTTCAAATTCTGAAGCCAGCCTCGCCGCCCTTGTTCGTACAACCCTCCGGACCAGGCACGCGCTGAAGGATCCACTTCGATCTGGTAGCCAACCATCTTATCCTTGTCATCAATGTGACTGCGAATTTGCACGCCGGAATTGCCTGTCTTGATGTTCACTTCCAATTCCAGAATGAAATCACCATGGGTTTTGGTCGTGCACAGCCAGCCATGTCCACCTTTGCCGGTTTTGCCGATGATCACGCCGTCCTCGATGGCGAAGTTAGCCTGCCCACGATTGGTCCAGCCGTTAAAGGTGCGACCGTCAAATATTGGCTTGAGCTCCGCACTTTGCGCTTGGCAGGTCTGGCAACCGAAGGCCATGAGCAGAAGAGTGGATAGAGTAAGGAAAGCGAGGGAACGCACATAAAAGAAGAATCGAGTACGCATAAGTGTCTTGAACTGAACACTGCGAAACGAATTTTTACAAGCGGAACTGAATGGATGCCGCAAAGAGCTAATTAAACAACCTTTGACTTTTGCTGGGCTCGTGGACTGAAAATCAGAACTTGATCCTGTCGGAGCCAGCCAACACGTTGTGACTGGTCACTGACCTGATACCAGCCATCCTTTTGATCCAAAACTATTAGTTCCGCGCCATCCCTTACCTTGTAGGCCGCCTGAGATTCATCCAGCGGGCCGTTATGCACGTCTGCTTCACCGGTAATTACGATGGCTGTTTTGGTGAGGTAATCTTCATTGAAGGCCACGGCCAGACAGATTCCAAGCAAAACAAAAGCCAGACCCGAAACGAGCGCCGGGTTGCGAAGTTTGGGCCGGATGTCCGGCCGCCATTGCATCCAGGCAAGCAACAGGAACAAAAACCAGAGGGCGATTACGGTGAGCCAGGTCCATTCATTCAGCGTCAAATAATTGAGGAACAGATGTCGCCGTTCGCCGGATTGAGGCGAACCACCGCGGGCCTGGGCGCGGGCGAATTGGAGATTGGCGCGAAGTTCGGGATCGCGAGGCGCAAGTTGTTCGGCCTGACGATAGGAAGCAATGGCATGTCCGAACTGGTTGAGCTTGAAGTAGGCATTGCCAAGGTTGAAATAAATGGCTTCCGAAGCCTCGCCGCGCTGCAGCAGTTTGTCATAGTGTGAGACTGCTTCTCCATATTTTCCCTGTTCGTAACACTTGTTCGCCTGCTCGAAATCAGCGGAAGATGTATCGGCAGCCTGAGATGAGTTGCTGGAGAAAAGAAACACCAACCCCAGGCTCAGCAACAGCACCGCATATTGGAAAGATCGGAAGGTTGTTTTTACATTCATTGCAGATCTTTGATGGTTAAACAAGGTTCTCATGCAGGAATGTTCCTGAGCTGATTCAAAGTTGTTTCGACTGTGGGAATCAGCGAAATCAATTGCTCATTCGAACTATGCCGGGAATAACGGGCCTGGTTGCAGGCTTGAAATAAATCGTGCACCGAAATTAACGTTTCCTCCGGCACATTCCTGGGACGCAGACGTTCTTCCACGACCGATTCGGTAATCGCTGAGGCGGGAACGTCCAGACGTTCGCCAATCTGCTCCTGCAACAGACGAAACACCGTGGCGTAAAAAGCTTCGGCCTCGTTTGCCTGAGCGGACTGACGTAACTCTCCCAAGCCTATGTTGACTATCTTTTCCACCTGCCGCTGGCGTCGCAGACGCGGATTGTTGGCCAGCTTTTCCTTTTGCTTTCTAACAACAAGGAGTGAAATCCAGGCCAGCACAGGGACACCTTGAAGTCCTATAAACCATGATCGTTGAATCAATGGCGGTTGAATTTGGCTGAGCACACCCAGGCGCGGCTTGATGTGCAGGATATCTTTGGCTGGTGGTTGATTACTCTCTGTTCCTGTGTTGGCGAGGTTTGGCGGTGGCAGTGAGGCGGCACTCGGGCGAACTGTCAGAGGCACTGCCGGTTGTGTAAGCGTGCGATATTGTTTTTGGTCGGGATCAAAATAGCTGAATGAAAACGGCGGCAATTCCTTGATGGCCATGCTCTCGGGCACCACAGTAAGTGCGAAGGTTTTAATTCCACTCATACCGAGTTGGTCCGCGAACTGAACATCGCTCGTGGGTGGATACACCTTGAATTGATTCCAATCCGCCTGCTGCGGCAGCGTCAGGGAATCCAGCGAGCCTCGTCCCGAAATCTGCGCCTTGACAGTTATTGGATCGCCAGTGGCCACATTGGTGGGGCTGACATTTACAGCCATGGAATAGTTTCCCACCGCACCGCTGAAACCCGGTGGCACATTTTCCTTGGGCAAGGGGAGAACCTCCAACATCTGAGGGTCGCTTTCAAGGGTGGCAGGCTCCCAATCCACGAACTCACCGAAAATGGTTCGTCTCGAGTCTGGGCGCGGCACATTGAGAATCACGGATGCAGGGCCGATATCGATTTTACCCGCCTTGGCAGGAACCACAAAATTCTTGAAAGTGATTACCTCGTAACGCCGGTTATTGAAAACAGTCGGTGCTTGTGTCGGTTGCTGCATCTTGCCCAACGTGAAGCCCTCCTCCTTAAAGTGCGGCATTTCGGTAAAACGAGCCTGCTGCTGCAAATAGACTTGAATTTCCAACGGGAGCATTTCACCAAGATAGACCTGTGATTTGGGGACCACCAATTTCACAAATCCAATCCTGGCGGTCGCTGCATTCGTGTTGGCTGACGAAGTGCCCGCTTTCATAACGGTCAATTTCAATGGTTCGCTGCTTAAAGTCTGTCCATCGATTTGAACTGGAATTGCAGGAATTATAATTTCACCGGCCTGAGTAGGGGTAATTAAGAAAGTATAAGCGGTGGAACTGCTGGATTTGCCGTTCGTTAGCGAAAACTGCGTCGAGGTACCTTGGCCGGAAACGCGGCTGTTCGGCAAGGGTGGTGGACTGGGAGGTGTCGCAGGATTGCCATCTTCGCAGGTCAACGTCAAGGTAACGCTTTCGCCAAGTGTGATTGTCTCCCGATCCAATGAGGCGGTAAAATTTGCGGCCTCGGCCAGTATGGGAAGGAGGCAGAGAAATGCAAAAATGACCCACGCCGGTATCTCCGATAAAAGCGGAAAGCACCAGGTCTTTGCATTTTTGATTGGCTTAACGATGTCTGCATGCGCTTCGTATTTCTAGAGTTTTGCCTGCCCGAACAGATCTTCGCAAGCATCCACTTAGGCCCGACCAGGTTTCAGGACGGGTTACTGGCACTCAATTCCACGGTTTATGGACAGGTAAAGTCAAAAAATGTTCGGCCAAACTGGTTGAACGGGCAGGTGAAGCATCGTAACTTCTGGTCATGGTAAAGGAAAAGGGTTTGGAGCAGATCATGACGTTACTCGCCAACAGTGGGATACCAGAGCTGGGGCCTGGACCGCGCAAGAATGTGCTGCCACACCAGGAACTTGAGAAAAGTCTGGCTGAGATACTGTCCCAGTCAGAACTGGATAGCCTTAAAAGCGATTTGATTAGGGCTGTGGTTTTGCTTTGGCATGACCGCCTGGATGCCGCGCATGGCATTGCGCAGGGGATTGAAGATGCCGATGGCAGTTTCATTCACGGGATCGTGCATCGCCGCGAACCTGATTATGGAAATGCCAGATATTGGTTCCGACGGGTTGGTGAACCTGACTTCTTTCCGAATCTTGCCCATCGCATCGGAGCGTTGCTTGACTCAAAAGGTGCTTCGACTCTGAAAACGGAGCTGGTCGTCGATGGCAAATGGGACAGTCTCGCCTTCGTAGACCGTTGTCAGAAAGTTTCCACGCGTCCGCCCGCCGATCCCGAAGTTATGTTGCTTCGGGAGATTCAAGGCTTGGAATCCGAAGTGTTGTTACAACACCTGTTCACTTCTTGAGCTCATCACGCTTCCTTGCGTTTGGCAGCCTGATGCTTCTCCAGAGCCTTTACCAGTCCATCAATGGTATGCGGCTTGGCTTCCACAGTGGGAGTAAGTCCCAGGATCTCCAAAGCCTTGCTGGTTTCAGGTCCGATGGATGCCAACTTTATTTGCGGGTATTTTTGCAATAATGCAGGCAGGTCAAATCGGGTATGAAAGTTTTCCACTGTTGAGCTGCTCGTAAAAGTGATCCAATCAGCCCCACTTTCCAGCAATTTAGCCGCTGCTCCATTCGCATCCTCGGTTTCAGGAACCGTCTTATAGCAGGCAATGTCATCCACAATCGCCCCCATGCCTTCCAGTTCCTTGGGCAATTCCGGATTGGCCGCCTCAGCACGCATCAATAGAATCTTCAAATTCTCGATGCTTTCAAAATCCTGAAATGCCCTCGCAATTTTGGCGGTGACATACTCCTCCGGCATCAACTCCACCTTTAAATGAAGTTCCTTCAGCTTCGCTGCTGTCGCCGGCCCCACTGCTGCGATACGCATGCCGCCAAAGTCGCGCATATCCTCAAAAGCTTTGAAAAAGCTTTCAAAGAACATGGTCACCCCATTAGGACTCGTAAATACAATCCAGTCGTACGCGTTCAGTTCCAGCAGTGCATCTGCAAGCTCGGCTTTGTGATCGGTTGGAACAATCTTAATGGTCGGAATCTCCAGCACCTCTGCACTTAAATCCTTGAGCTGCTGTGACAGTTGGCTGGCCTGATCGCGGGTGCGGGTTACCACGATGCGCTGTCCGAAAAGTGGGCGGTTTTCGTACCAGTTCAGTTTCTTTCTCAGTTTTACCACATCGCCAATTACGGTGACCGCCGGCGCGGTGAATTGATTTCTTGCAACCACATCGGCAATGTTGGCCAATGTTCCTTCAATTGACTTTTGCTGGCCGGTGGTGCCCCAGCGCACCATGGCGATGGGTGTGGTGGCAGGCATGCCATTGGCAACCAGTTGTTTGGTAATCTCGCCGATGCGTTCCACGCCCATCAGTACAACCTTGGTGCCGGGTGCTTTCGCCACCTGAGCCCAATCAATGTTCGACTCTTCCTTCGTCGGATCTTCATGACCGGTGATGACAGTGTAGCTGGAACAATGGTCTCGATGTGTCACCGGAATCCCGGCGTAGTTCGGGGCTGCAACAGTGGAGGAGATGCCCGGCACAACTTCAAATGGAATCTTCGCCGCGGCCAATTCTTCCGCCTCCTCACCGCCCCGTCCGAAAACATAGGGATCGCCGCCCTTGAGGCGCACGACGGTTTTGCCTTCCTTGGCTTTGGCGACGAGCAACGCGTTCAACTCCTCCTGAGGAATGGCGTGGTTTTTCGCACGCTTGCCGGCATAAATCACTTCCGCGCTTTTGGGTGCCATGCGCAGCAAATCCTTATTTACCAAGGCGTCATACACCAGTACGTCCGCGCGCCCGATCAACTCTGCGCCGCGCATGGTGAGCAAACCGACATCTCCCGGACCTGCCCCTACCAGATAAACTGTCCCTTTTGATTTCATCCCAAATTATATCTTATTATTTTAGCTTTGCCGCAAGTTCCTGTCCGAGTGCAACTGCTTCGTTGATCGATTTCCCGCCTACCGCACGACGAGCGGAGGTTTCCCGAAAAGAGGCCGCACGCATCTGCAACTGGTCGCCGGCGATTTCTGCGTAAGCCGCAACTGGACTCTGACAGCCACCGCCCATTCCCGATAAAAATGAACGTTCCGCCAGAACGCACGCATGCGTTTCCGGATGGTTCAAGCGGTCGCAAATTTCCTGGATGCGCGCATCGTTCTCGCGAATCTCCATTCCCAGCGCCGCCTGTCCCACACAGGGAAGCATCACATCGAAATCCAGAATTGTCGCCAGTAAACCCTCCGGAATACCTTCACCAGCCAATTTCCCTTCGGCCGTTATTTTAAAATTGAGTCGCTCCAAGCCAGCAGCCGCCAGCACTGTGGCATCCAACTCCGGTTGATTGGCAAGTTTCTCCAGTCGCGTCGCCACATTTCCCCGAATCTCAACCACATTCAAATCTCCACGCTGCGCTAACAATTGCGCTTTGCGTCGCGTGCTGCTCGTCGCCACGGTCGCGCCCGGAGGAAAATCCTTGATGGCAAGTTTGGGCGTAAATCCGCGCCGGTTCGATTTTCCAGGTTGAGAGCGAAGATACTCAGCATCGCGATAAACCAATACATCCCTGACATCGGCCCGTTTGCTCACCGCCCCCAAAATTAATCCAGTCGGCAGTTCAGTTGGCAAATCCTTCAAACTATGTACAGCGATGTCCGCATCACCATTCAGCAAGGCCACTTCCAGCTCCTTTGTGAAAAGCCCTTTCGGCAGGCTCTCGCCTTCCTTTGCGAGCGAAGCCTTCTGCAACTTGTCGCCCGTGGTCTTGATGATTTTTAACTCAATGTCGAGCTTCGGAAACGCACTGCGACATTGACTCAACACGGCATTGGCTTGTGCGAGGGCAAGTGCACTGCCGCGCGTGGCGATAAAAATCGGTTTATTATTTTCAGAAGACATAATTCGAAGGGCGTTCAAGACCCAAACGCCGGACGAGATATTGAAGAAGGTATTGTGTCCGGCCGACCTGCGCTCAATAACTGTTTCGCCCGCTCACGGATAATGTGTTCACAACGTGCAATCTCGTCCTTGCGCTGCTTCAAATAATCCTCGGCTATGGCCTGGAGATCATCAATGTTGTAAAGATACACGTTCTCGAGAAAGTTTACCTCGGGTTCGATGTCACGCGGAACGGCAATGTCGATCAGCAGCAACGGCCGATTTTTGCGCATTTTCATCAGCGGTTCCAACTTTACACGATCCAAAATATAGTGTGGCGCGGATGTGCTGCTGATGACGATGTCGATGTTGGCGAACTCGGTGGCCCAATGATCAAAGTTGATCGCCCGACCGCCAAGTTGGTTTGCCAATTCAACGGCTCGATCATAGGAGCGATTGGAAACCATGATGCTTTGGGCGCCCCGGCTCAGCAGGGCGCGGGCTGTCTTCTCGCTGGTATCGCCAGCACCGATGACCATGACATGACGATCGCTGAGTTTGGTGAAAATCTTTTCAGCGAGTTCCACTGCAACTGACCCGACTGAAACGCTGCCGCGTTGAATGTTCGTTTCGGTGCGAATATGCTTCGCCACGTTGAACGCCTTCTGAAAAGCCTTGTTCAACCGGCTGCCCGAGTGCCGGTGTTGCAGCGCGAGATCGTACGCCCTTTTGAGTTGTCCCAGAATTTCGGTTTCACCAAGCACCATGGAATCCAACCCACAGGCAACCTTGAAGAGATGTTCCACGCTATGCGGTTCACCCAGCGTGTATAACTCGTCGGTTAGAGGATCTTTGTAGTCGTGACAGTTCGTTAGGAAGTCCTTCAACGCCTGAAACGCATTGCGGGGTTCCATTGGGGTGACCGCATATAATTCGACGCGATTACAGGTGGATAGGATGACCGCCTCACTCACCAGGTTGGAATCGCGCAGCAATTGCAAGGTGGCGGGAATGCGGGCTTCGGTAAAAGCGAACCGTTCGCGCACGGTTACCGGCGCGGAATGATGGCTTAAACCGATTACAACGATTGACATGCGCTTTAGGAGTGATGCGAGGAGGAGAGGAGCATTACTCCCCAAAACGTTAACATGATGAATACGAAACTTCCCAATGCACCCCAGGCAAAGCGACGTCCTCCCTGTCCGCGCCAGCGCATCACGAGTAAACTGAAGTAAACCACCCAGATAAAAATGGACCAAAGCAAAATGACGGGATCGCTCCTAAGATCCACTCCGTGATTCTCGTGAACCAGAAACGGATAGATGGATAATCCGGCGGTAAGCAGGCAAAAGCCGCTCATTACGAGTCCCCCAGCCACGCGTTCCAATCGCTGTATGGGTGGGATCAGCGAGAGAATGGCTCGCAGCTTATGAAACTTCAAATCGTGTTCCTGAGTTAAATACATCAACGCGGCCACTGAACCCAAACCGAAGGCCCCAAAGGAGAGGAGGATTAGAGCGGCATGCAAGCTGATCCAGCCGTTTATAAAGAGCGGCTTGTCGCCGTGCAGTGGGTCCAAAGGCGGCATCAGGGCAAAGACTCCCAATCCGAACAGGATCGGGGAGGCGAATGCCCCAAGGAATCGCAGTCGCGACCAGGTTCCGACCAACAGGTAGGTGGCGACAATCGTCCAGGCTATGAAGATGGTGGCCTCGTAGAGATTGCCCACGGGACAACGCTGGAAGGAAAAACCGCGTTTCGCCATCGCGGTGGTATGGAACGCAAAGGCTGCGAGCAATAAAAAATAGTTCACCCGGTTGTCCTCGCGAAAACCTTTTCGCCACAGGAAAACCGAATACATCATGCTCAAACCGTATAAAACCACGGCGAGCAGAAAAAAGTGCCTATCGGTGAACCAAGCTGCCACGAGGGTAGATTAATGCAGGGTGGCGCGGCTGCAAGCCGCAATTCGTGGATGGGAAAGTGTCGAGTTGACTCATAATTAATGACACCGGAGAGAGGTTGGGAAGCCGGACTGAAGGAATACGTTGCCTCACGGGAAAATGACACCGACAAACTTGGAGAATGAAGATGCCAAAGAGCAGTTGTCGGACGGAAGAGTTGGAACGTTTGCGGAGGCGGTATGCCGGTCGAGGGCGGGAAGGAAAAACGCGGATGCTCGATGAGTTTTGTGAACATCATGGCTATGATCGCAAGCATGCGATCAAGTTGTTGGGGGATCAATTGCCCAAGCCCAAGGGCGGAGTGCGCCCCGGGGCCGAACCGGTCTATGAGCCGGTGCGTGAGGTGGTCGAGCGGATCTGGAAAGCCAGTGAACAGCTTTGTGGCAAGCGGCTGGAACCGGCGCTGGCCCTGTGGTTGCCGCATTATGGCAAGCACTACGGCAGTCTTTTGCCAGCACAGAAGAAGCTCTTGGGAAAGGTCAGTGCCGCGACCCTGGACCGGCTGCTGGCGCCGCTCAAAGCGGAAGTCCCTCGCCGGTTATGTGGCACCCGGCCCGGCACGCTGTTGCGGACCCAGATTCCCATTCAGGGGGAAGTGTGGGATGAGCAACGTCCGGGATTTTTGGAGGCGGACAGCGTGGCGCATTGCGGTTCCAGCCTGGCGGGTGATTTCATTTGGAGCCTGACCTACACGTGTTTGGGGAGTGGGTGGACGGAAGGTCGGGCCGTGTGGAACAAGGGTGCCCAAGGGGTGTTGGAGCAAACCCGGGACGTGGAAAAAAACCTGCCATTTCCTTTGCTGGGGATGGATTTTGACAATGGGAGCGAATGGCTGAACTGGCATCTGGTGCGTTACCTGCAGGAGCGCGTGGTGCCCGTAAAACTCACCCGCTCACGCCCTTATCATAAAGATGACAATGCGCATGTGGAGCAGAAGAACTGGATGTGGCCGCGGCAGGTTCTGGGCTATGCCCGGTTGGAATCTCCGGCAGCGGTGCCCTTGATCAACCAGCTTTACAAGGAAACCTGGGGGCCATTGCAGAACTTTTTTCTGCCCTCAGCCAAGCTGGTGGCCAAGCATCGGGAAGGCAGCCGCTGGGTTCGCCGTCACGACCGTCCGCAGACGGCCTACCAGCGGCTGGTGAGCAGCGGACAACTGGGTAGGAAACAGGCGCAACGGTTGCGCGACTGGTATTACGCCGTCGATCCCTTTGAACTGGCCAGGCAAACGGATAAACAACTCAGACCGATCTTAAAATGAGGACGGGATGGAAGAATGAGAAATTTTTTTGCCCCTGCTGCTGCAGCAGCAGGGGCAAAAGGACCCTCCTGACGGAGGGAAAAACAATAAACACGTCGGTGTCATTTAATGTGAGGCAACGAATACCCAAATCCGGTCCAATCCCCGGTGTCATTTATCCTTGAGGCAACAGGGTGTTGCGATCGAGGTGATTGCTGTTGGCACAGGCATCAGCATTGCCCAGGCGGAATAAAGGAGTGGCTTTCGGCGCGGTTATTTGCTGGTGCTGATGGAGGCAGTGCCGCTGGCAGAACTCTTTAGCAGGGAGAGGGCCTGATCCGCACAGGCATGTGAGCGGTCTGCCAGCGCGGCCGCCATGCTGGTCGCATAGGCAGTTGCCGATGAGGTGCCTTCCACCATGTAGGATTGTCCATTGTACCTGACAACGCTGTCTCCGGGGGCAATCATATCCACAAAACTGCCGCGATTGGCATAATCAGCAAGTTTTCCGGAACTGTCACTCGCAGTAACTGCCACAACCTCCGGGTAGGCGGCAGGGTAGGTGGGAGTCGTGACCGGTTCATTGCCCGCCGCTGCAAAAATGGGTATGCCTTGATTGGAAACTTGGGTAATGACCTTGTGAAGCAGGATGCTATCGCCGGAACTTCCGAGGCTTAGATTGATGAGGTTGGCTCCGCTGTTTGCTGCACTAACGATTCCCTTGGCGACATCGTATGTGGTGGCTTGTTCTGAATTTCCATAAACATCCACTGGCTGGATCCTTACCGACGTGCCTCCCTTATCGATTTTGCTGAGGTTACCTAACATCGTAGAGATCATTGCGGTGCTGTGCGTGACGGTATTCGGATCAACCGAAACATCCCCGGCTACATGAATCGTGGGATTTATAAATTGGTCCAGGTTTTTTCCAAGGGATTGATTGGGAGTGTCGATGGCCGCAATCATTAACTGACAATCGCCCGGGCTGTTTGTCCTTGGTTGCAATTGGAGGTCTGGATCATTTGCCAGGGTGGACACACTCATGTTCACATCCGGCGGACGTTGCACGTAAAAATTGGAGTCGATTCCTTCCACATCCTGATTATCGGCCAGTTGCAAGCGCGCCGCATCGGCAGAGGCTGCGCTATCAAATTGAAGCCGATAGGCATTCTGCCCATCCATTCGGCCAACAATTTTTGCGCCTAAGGCTTTGGCAAGATCTTCGATTTTCGTTTTGCTTCCAGGCTTGAGCATCACAACAAATTCGTTGGGGATGGGCTTGGCAGGCGCTTTTTTAGCCACGGCACGGATGAGCCGAGTGGCAGATTGTTGCGAGGTGCGAAACACGTACAGCCGCGAAACTCCGTTGGAAGCTGGCATGACAACAAAATTCAGGTTTCCGAGCATGGCGCGAAGTGCTTCCCCAGCAGGAAGTTTCTCGAACTTGGCAGACACAGTCCTCGTAACATCCGGTTCCAGGTAAACTTTCCAGCCGGTGGCGTTGGCTACGTTTTGCAAGAGCTGAGACAAATCCCATGAAGTGATATCGGCATCGACTTTGTTTTCCTTCTGGTTCCAGACAAGAGTCTCGTGGGACGCCGCGCTCAATGAAGGTCCGATCAAAAGAGTTATGCTGGTGAACACCAACATCAGCCAGCTCGGAAAATTTATTCTCATACCCGCCATAAAGTTACTCAGCATATGACCTTGAATCGATCAAATTGTTACAACAAACCAGATTCTACATTAGTTTCAGGATTTAGACAGCCACGAACTTACTTTCCACCAGTTATTCGAGGTGATGCACAATATTTGTAACTAGCTATCCTTTATGGGCTTATACGATTAAAATCGCCTGTCATTTCAAGTGCCAATTAAATCGGATTCTCCTTGATGGGCGGGGCGATGGAGGGCGGCTTTTCAGGTGTTCCGGCTTTGCCATATTCCCGCTAAGTCAGTTGGGTTGTGGAATTTCGGCTTGCGAATACAGCTGTCACTTTGTTATTACTGTCTCTAATTATGGCAGCTATCGGCCGGTTTCAAAAAGGCGAAGATATTTTTTACGCCAAAGTTGTGGATGGCGAACTTTACCGTTTGCGCGGTGATGTATTCGGTTCTCCTTCCTTTGATAAAAAGCCCACTCCCTTTAAGGGGCTGAGGACTTTGATCCCGGTAGTTCCTTCCAAAATCATTGCTGTCGGTCTCAATTATGCCGACCACGCCCGTGAAACCGGGAAGCCGCTGCCAAAGGAACCGCTGATTTGGTTTAAAGCCACGACTTCATTGATCCCCGACGGTTCCAAAATTGAAATTCCTTTCCCCAATCATCGCACCGATTTCGAAGCCGAAATGGCCATCGTTATTGGTCGCCGCGTCCGGAACGTCACTCCAGCGGCTGCAGCACGCTACATTTTTGGCTACACGTCCGCGCAGGATGTCAGCGATCGCACAATTCAGAACGCGGAAAGCCAATGGGCTCGGGCCAAGTCCTTCGACACCTTCACCCCGCTTGGACCTTATGTGGAAACCAAGATCGACCCGCATGATTTGACGATACAGCTTTTCCAGAACGGGCAGTTGCGGCAAAACTCGAACACGAGCCAGCTCATTTTTAACTGTTTCCAACTCGTCAGCTTCATTTCGACGAACATCACACTGCTGCCCGGCGATATTATTCTCACCGGAACTCCGAGCGGGGTGGGGCCGATTGAATCAGGCGACCGCCTGGAAGTGCGCATTCAAGGACTTGCGCCTCTCGTTAATACAGTCAAGTAAATTTCGAATTTCGAGTTTCGAATTGCAAATTTAGAAGGGCGTAATTTCAAGCCATGAACGATCTGAAAGATCGAACAAAAAAATTCGCTCTTGATGTTATCAGGCTTTGTGCTCAGTTTCCGAAGTCGCCGGAGTTTCAGATCATAACCCGCCAGTTGATGCGCTCAGCCACTTCGGTTGCTGCAAATTACCGGGCGGCGTGTCGAGGCAAATCCAAAGCGGATTTTATCAGCAAACTTTCTACTGTTGAAGAAGAGGCTGATGAGTCACTGCTTTGGCTGGAGATGTTGATTGAGCTCAGTCAGAAAGCAATTCCAGAACTGAGGCGATTGGAAAATGAAGCCCAACAATTGGTTGCAATCATGGTAAGTTCAAAGAAGACCGCCCGAGGCGGTGATAAAGGCAGACCCTAGGATTTGTCATTCGAAATTCGAAACTTGAAATTTGTAATATGCGCTGGACTCAAACGCTCATCCCAACTTTAAAAGAAACACCCGCGGAAGCGGAAATTACGTCGCACAAATTGCTGCTCCGAGCCGGACTGGTCCGCAAGTTGAGCGGCGGTCTCTATACCTTCATGCCGCTGGGATTGCGCGCATTACGCAAGGTGGAGCAGATTGTCCGCGAAGAGATGAATCGCGCTGGCGCCCTCGAACTGCTTATGCCCGCGATGCAACCGCCCGAGATTTGGGAAAAGAGCGGGCGCTATGTCACGGCCAGCGAAGTGTTTTTCAAGGTGCGCGACCGCGCCAAGAAGGAATGGATTCTCGGGCCAACACACGAGGAAGTGATCACCACTCTCGTGGCTGGCGAAATCAGTTCCTATCGCCAACTACCCAAAAATTTCTACCAGATCCAAACCAAGTTTCGCGATGAAATCCGTCCTCGCTTCGGCCTGATGCGGGCGAAGGAATTCATCATGAAGGACGCCTACAGCTTTGATGTGACTGATGAGTTGGCGCAGATCAGTTATCAGAAGATGTATGATGCATATACGCGGATTTTTCAACGTTGCGGCCTGAAAGCTGTTGCGGTTGAGGCTGACACCGGTGTCATGGGCGGCAAGTTTTCACACGAATTCATGGTGCCGGCTGAAACCGGGGAAAATGAAGTCGTCTATTGCGAGGCTTGCAATTATTCAGCCAATATTGAAAAAGCCGTAAGCGGGGGGCCAAGCCTGGCCACTCACACTCACAAGCTCTCTCCTCCTGACAGCGCCCCGCATGCGCTGGAAAAGTTTGCGACACCAGGGGTGGTCACGATCGAAGCGCTGACCAAGGCACCGCACAGTGTTCCTGCTCATCGCCAGATCAAGACGCTGGTTTACATGGTGGATAGCAAGCTGGTGATTTTGTTGATGCGCGGCGACGATCAGTTGAATGAAGCGAAATTGGTTGCGGCGGTTGGTTCCGGCAATTTCCGCCCAGCCACAGCCGACGAAATTTTTGCGGCAATGGGAGCACATCCGGGGAGTTTGGGGGCGGTGAATTTCACGAAGGCTCCGGTTTATGCGGATACTCAACTGCGCGACGCTGCTGAGATGACGACTGGCGCGAATGAAGATGGATTCCATTACCGAAATGTTTCCGTAGAACGTGATATCAAGGTGAATCATTGGGTGGATTTGCGTTCCGTGCAGGTATCCGAGGCGTGCTCGTCCTGTGGCAAACCACTGAAGATTCAGCGCGCCATCGAGGTTGGCCATGTGTTTAAACTCGGCACCAAGTATAGCGAGAAGCTGGGGGCCTTGTTCCTGGATGAAGACGGCAAGCAAAAACCCGCGGTGATGGGTTGTTACGGCATAGGCGTCACCCGTACGCTGCAAGCCATCATTGAGCAATCCAATGACAAGGATGGCATCATCTGGCCCGTTAGTGTGGCCCCGTATACCGTATGTATTACCCCTTTGGGTGTGGCAGCTGGGAGTGCTACGATGGTTCTTGCTGAAAAGATTTACAGCGAGCTTGTTGCCCAAGGTATTGATGTCATTCTGGATGACCGGGATGAGCGGCCGGGAGTAAAATTCAAGGATTCTGAACTGGTTGGCTTTCCCATACGCTTGGGCATCGGCGAAAAATCCCTTGCCAAGGGAGAAGTCGAACTGAAGCTTCGGGGTGGCGTGCTGACACCGGTTAAAACCGAGGAGGCGGTGGCCAAAATTCTGGAAACCATCAAGGGATAAGCGCTGATTTATGAACAGGTGCCCACTTCAATCAGTGCGGTACTTTCTGGGTCAGGAGTCGAGGCTTTCGCGGACGGCTTTGGCTAGCGTAGTGCGGCTGTAGGGTTTTTGGAGAAAGCGCGGACCTTCCTTCAGGTTGGGTTCGATGCCGATATCATCGACGCTGTAGCCACTGGAAAAGATCACCTTGAGCTGAGGTTTGTGTAATAGGAGGGATTTCGCGAGGTCTTTGCCCGATAAGCCATCCGGCATGATCATGTCCGTGAGCAAGAGATCGATGTTGCCCTGGTGCTGTTGCCAGATGGTGAGCGCTTCAACTCCGGAGGATGCCTCGATGACTTTATAGCCACAATCCTGGAGAATCAATTGGGCCAGGTCGCGCAGCACTGGCTCATCTTCCACCACGAGGATTGTCTCATAACCGCCTCTTAATTCACCATCGGTGACGACCGTGGTTGCGGCAGGAGTTTCGACCACTTTTTGGGTGGCCGGAAAAAATATCTTAAATGTAGTGCCCTTGCCGAGATGGCTGTTAACCTCAATCCAGCCTGAGTGTTGCTTCACAATCCCGTAAACTGTCGCCAGACCCAACCCGGTTCCTTTGCCCGCTTCCTTCGTTGTAAAGAACGGTTCAAAAATTCTTTTCATCGTGGGGGCATCCATGCCGCAACCGGTGTCTTGAACCTGCAGGCAAACGAATAACCCTGTCCGGGCATCAGGATGTACCTTCACGTAATCCAGGGAAACGGAGATTGGACCAGTGCTGACACTCAACGTGCCGCCTTTGGTCATGGCATCGCGGGCATTCACTGCCAGATTCATCAAAATCTGTTCCATCATCCCTGTGTCTCCCAGCACGGTCGGCAGGTTGGGGGATGAAGTGCATTTAAAAGCGATCGTTTCACCGAGCAAACGTTGCAGCATCTTACTCATGTTATCGACCACGCTCTTCAAATCCAACTGCTTGGGTTGGATGACCTCCTTACGACTAAACATGAGCAATTGCCGCGTCAAGCTGGTGGCTCGTTCCGAAGCGAAGGAAATGGCTTGAATGGAGGTAATCATCGCTGGCGCAAGGTTTGCGCGCGACATGAGCAACCCGGAATGCCCCTGGATAATGGTCAAAATATTATTGAAGTCATGGGCTACTCCCGCGGCAAGTTGGCCCACCGATTCCATCTTCTGTGCCTGACGGAATTGTTCCTCAAGAGTTAACCGGTCAGTAATGTCCTCTACATAACAATGGACAACCTGGCTGGGCATGATGGGATAGAATGACCAGGATAGCACACGGTTGGCTGGACGGGTTTCAAGTTGGAGCCGGGCTTGGCCAGTTGCCAGGCAGGTTTGAACAATGCCAGCCACGTTGGGTGGCAGAATTGTTTCAGGATGCTCTTGACCAAGAAGCTTGGAGATCTTCTCAGCTGCCTTGTTATGAAAGGTCAGCATACCCTCGGAGGAAAACTCGAGCACCGGGTTGGGATTGTGCTTGGCGAAAGCTGCCAGTTTTTGAATCTCGGGTTCAGTCCTCTGCCGCTCAATGGCCATTCCGAGCAGGTTTGCAACCGAGAGAAGGAAATGCACTTCATCCTCGTCAAAAACACGTTCGTAACTGGTATGTACTCCCAGAACACCGAAAGGCTTGCTATGGCCTTGAATCGCCACGGTTACACCGCTGACAACCCCATGGTCCAGCAGATGTTGGTGGGCGTAGAACCGCGTTTCGCTGCTCAAATTGCGGACCACAACTGGTTCACCGGAAATTAACGTGAACCCGGATTGGGAGGCGTGACCGGTGTCCTCGGTCGTTACGTTGACATAACCCTCCTTCCAACCACCACCCGCCCGCAAAAGGAAGGTATTGCTCTCCGGACGCAATTCCAAAATGCTGCAAAATTCAATCTCCAAGGTCTGGCTGATGAGGAGGACAATCTGGTTCAGCAGGGAGGTCAGGTCCGAGGCTACGATGGCGAATTGTCCGAGGGCCGCAACGACGGTTTGTTGGTGGGCGCGACTTAGCAAAGACTTTTCATTACGCTCCCGGTCAACGGTTTGTTGTTCCAGATTTTCCGCCAGCAGGTTGAAGTTGCGGGCCAGTTCTCCCAGTTCGGTGGGTTCTGTTGCCAGCCCGCTGCGTGTGTTTAGTTTGCCTGAAGCCAGGGACTTAATCGCTTCGCGAAGAGCCTTAATCTGGCGAAGGATAAATAATTCACCTCCGACCCAGGCAGCAGCAAGAGCGAGCAGACCGACGATAAAACCTATCGAGGAAAGACCAGTGCACAGCAGTAGCACCAGAGCCGGTGCTACGGCCAGGAAAACGATGCCTACCAGACGCACTCTAAGGCTCGAGAGTCGCTTCATGCCATATCTATCAGTCAGGGGGCAGGCTAGCGGGTCGAGGCCATTGAGGCAAAGCTATTTATCTGGCGACGGTGCAAAGACTTTCTATATTATGCAGCTAAATGGAAAATAAAGCGCTTTTGTTTTGAACCTTCCCGGTCGTTATCAATCCAAGTTGAGGGCGAATTCTTATGGTTTTATGAGGCAGATTGCTTGATTCCTTGTGTTTTGAGGTGGAAATTAGCATCGTGGATATAATAAGCCGCTTATAACGCTTGCCAAAAACGTTCGCATCCTTAGATTTAACGGCTCACTTTATTAGAAGTTATGTATATCAACAGCATTATGGTCATGTTAGGGGCGGCGGACACGCCGGCGGCGACGCAACCGAATCCGACGGGACAAATGGTCCAGACGATTGGGTTGTTTGTGATCATGGGCGCCATGTTCTATTTCGCCATGATCCGGCCCCAATCGAAACGTGCCAAGGAGCACGCGACCATGCTGAAATCCGTTAAACAAAATGACCAGGTCACGACCAGCGGTGGAATCGTTGGAGTGGTGGTCACTGTCAAGGAAAATACCCTCGTAATCCGGTCGACGGACACCAAGATTGAGGTTCTCAAATCAGCCGTCTCGGCAGTCGATCGCTCTAAAAATTCTACAGAATCGTAAGCGTTTAGCCATCATGAATCGAAATAATCTAGGGAAGTTCATCGTCGTCATTCTAGTAATTGCCTGGGCATTTTATGAAATGTACCCGCCTACCTCGCGCAACCTTGCGACTGAGTTTGAAACCAAGGCGGTGGCTCAAAGGCGTGATGCAGAATTTACCAACATCGTAACGCACCTGCAGAAACTTCAGCAGGCCAATCCCGAACGCGCCTATGCCAATCTGATTGACGCCATTGGCACCAACGACATCGCTCGTTATTTCCCAATGTACGATGTAAAGGCCGAGGCTAATCCCAATCGCGCCGTGCTGAATCGCCTGCAGCGCGATGCTGCTGGAAAAATCAGACTTGGTTTGGACCTGCAAGGCGGCACTTCATTCCTCGTCGGGGTGGATTACAGCAAGACATTGTCTGGAACCAATGCGGCAGCCACGAACAACGCTGCCTTGGATACCCAGAAAGCTGGCATGCTCTCCCAGGCGGTCGAGGTTCTGCGCAAGCGCGTGGATAAATTTGGCGTGTCCGAGCCGGTCATCCAACCGGAAGGTGAGGATCGCATCCTGATCCAACTGCCTGGTCTTTCTGAGTCCGACAAGGAAGATGCTCGCCGGCAGCTCAGCAAGCCGGCCTATCTCGAATTTCGGTTGGTTCACGAACACAGTGACGAATTCATCCGACAAGGTTTAACCGAGCCAGGATATGAGGTCCTTACTGAAAGAGATGAGGATGCCAATGGCAAAGTTCAGACCAGATCCTATTTGGTGAAAAAGAAACCTGAACTCACTGGTAAATACATTAGCGGAGCGATGGTCGGACGTAACAATGTTGGCCAGCCTGAAATTGATTTCACCCTTACCTCTGATGGTGCTGATATCTTTGCCACCGTGACGCGCGAAAACGTTGGGCGTCAGCTGGCCGTGGTTTTGGATGGTGAATTACAAACCGCACCGGTGATCCACGGTGAGATTCCTGGTGGCCATGGCCAGATCACTGGCACTTACACAGATAAGCGAGCACAGGAAATCGCCAATGTTTTGGAAAATCCTCTGCAAGTTCCGGTTCACATTTTGTCTGAAAGCAGTGTCGATCCTACGTTGGGTAAAGACACAGTTAAAAGCGGTGTAAAGGCGGCCATTATCGGGACGATCGCCGTCGCTGGCTTCATGGTGATCTATTACATGTTCGCGGGTGCCATTGCTGATGTCGCGCTCATTTCCAACATCATTATTCTCATTGGCGTAATGGCCTCGATTGGCACCACCCTGACCTTGCCTGGCATTGCGGGTATCGTGCTCACCATCGGTATGGCGGTGGATGCCAACGTCCTTATCTTCGAACGTATCCGTGAAGAATCTGCCAAGGGTAAGTCATTGCGTGGCGCTTTGTCTGCGGGCTATGACCGTGCCTTCGGAACGATTTTCGACTCACACGTTACCACCCTGATTTCCTCAATCATCCTGATTTTCATGGGCAGTGGTCCAATCAAAGGTTTCGGTGTCACCCTAACGATCGGTGTGGCTGCAAGTTTGTTCACCGCGCTGGTGGTAACCAGAATTATTTTCGACTTCCTCATCTCCAGAGAAATCGTGAAGTCACTTCCGATGCTTCATATCATTCGAGTCACGAAGATCGATTTCATGAAGGTTGCGACCCCGGCCTTTATCTGCACCTGGCTGTTGATCGTTGTTGGATTGGGATTTGGTGTTTATCGCGGCACGGTTAAGCACGACTTGTTCGGCGTCGATTTTGCCGGTGGCGATAATCTGATGGTCGGCTTTAGTCAAAAGGTGGATGCCGACAAGATTCGGGAAGCCGTTGCCAGGGATGCAGGTGAGAAGGAAGCAATCATTCAGTATCAAAAAGATATCAGTTCTTCTGTAGAAACGCTGTCCATCAAGTCGCCTTATGGAACCTCGGATAAGATTCTGCAGGTTCTGCAGAAGGATTTTCCAGCGGCCCAGTTCGTATCAAAGGGAGCTGAAAAAGTCGGCCCCATCATCGGCAAGGAAATCCAGCAAACAGCGATTGTGGCCAGTTTGCTGTCGTTGTTGGGCATTCTCGTTTACGTCGCCTTCCGGTATGAGTTCTCATTCGCTGTCGGCGCTGTCGCAGCCGTCATTCATGATGTGCTGATGACCATAGGCATTTACTGTCTCTTTGGCCGGCAATTTAATGCCACCATGGTAGCTGCCGTGCTAACTATCATTGGCTTCTCCATCAACGATACCATCGTGATCTTCGATCGTATTCGCGAAGATCTGAAGTTGGGCGTTCGTGGCAGCTTTAAGGATCTGATTAACCAGGCCCTGAATCAAACTTTGAGCCGAACCATCATCACTTCCGGCACAGTGTTTCTGGCAACTCTCTCGCTCTACCTGTTCGGCGGAGGTGCGATCAATGACTTCGCCTTTACGTTCCTGGTGGGTATTATCACGGGAACCTACTCGAGTATCTACATTGCCAGCTATCTCGTCTTGAAGTGGCACAAGGGTGCTCGTCCCCAGACCAGCAGCCAGGTAACTGTGCAGAACGCTGCCACATCCCGGACTTAAGAGAACCTCAATGAATCATGCTGGCCCTGGTTGAAATCACCCCATGGTATTGGGTTGGTTTCATCCTCTGCGTGCTGATTTTTCTGGCGCTTGACCTGGGCTTGTTTCATAAGCAAGCCCACGTCGTCTCGGTCAAGGAAGCCCTTGGTTGGACGGCTGTTTGGGTCACTCTGGCGCTCCTTTTTGCCTTCTCGCTTATTTTCCTCAGGGGTAGGAAGGAGGCATTGGAGTTCTTTACCGGTTACTTCATCGAAGTCTCGTTGTCCATGGACAACGTCTTCGTCATTGCCCTGATTTTCGGTTACTTCAAAGTTGCTCCGCAGTTCCAGCACCGCGTTCTGTTCTGGGGCATTCTCGGGGCATTGATCATGCGTGGATTGATGATTTGGGCCGGAGTGGAGTTGATTACCCGTTTCGACTGGTTGCTCTATATCTTTGGCGCTTTCCTGGTCTTGACCGGCATCAAAATGCTCCTCTCCAAAGAGGAGAGTGTCCACCCCGAAAAAAGTTGGATTGTGCGTGGCGCCAAAAAACTCCTCCCGGTATCGTCTGACTTTGACGGCCAAAATTTTCTAACCCGGGTGAATGGAAGACGAATGCTGACGCCATTATTCCTGGTGCTGCTGATGGTGGAGACAACGGACCTGATTTTTGCTGTGGATTCCATCCCGGCCATATTCGGCGTCACGCGAAAACCGTTCATCGTATTCACCTCGAATGTGTTTGCGATTCTTGGACTGCGTTCCATGTATTTTGTGCTCGCCGGAGCAATCGGACTATTCCGATATCTGAAGGTCGGTCTGTCAGTGGTCCTGGTTTTTATCGGGGTTAAGATGCTGATTGACCCACACGATAAGCCGCCGCATTGGTATCAATTTGACATTCCCGACTCCACCTCACTTCTCATGGTGGTTACAATTATTATCATCTCGATCCTTTTTTCCATTATCGCCACGCGTCGGGAAAGAGAGCGGGTCAACGCAGCGCAGCGGAACAAGGATCACTCATGAAATTCCGCTGGTCTCTGTCACCTTCCCAACCACTTTTGATCAAGCAGCTGGCTTCAGTGCTCAAGGTCTCGCCCTTGCTGGCTCAGTGTCTGGTCAATCGTGGGATGAGCAATGCCGAAGCGCTGGCCACGTTTTTGCAGCCGCGGCTCAAGGAGTTGGCCGATCCGTTCCTGCTGCCCAACATGGCCGCGGCCGTCGAGCGCCTTTTCCAGGCACGCCAGCGAAAGGAATCGCTGGTCGTTTTTGGCGATTACGATGTAGATGGAGTCACATCGACAGCACTGCTTGCTGAATCTCTGCGTGCTCTGGGTTGGACGGTAAATTTCTATCTTCCCCATCGGATGGAAGAAGGCTATGGGCTCAGCCAGGAGGGCGTGGAGAATTGCCTTCGCAAGTTTCCCACAACCTTGCTGCTGGCGGTCGATTGTGGATCGACTGCGGTGACAACGATCGATTACCTGCGTCAAAAGGGAATTGATGTCCTGGTTTTGGACCATCATCAGGTTTCATCACCTGCACCGGCTGCGATTGCCTTGGTCAATCCTCAACTTGGACCGACAAGGGAGGAAGATGGCAAGTCCTCCTTTCGCGAGCTATGCTCCGTGGGGCTGGCATTCAAACTTGTGCACGCTCTGGTAAAGCGCGGCCGCGAGGTTGGCCTGGCAGAAGCTGAAAAGTATGATCTGCGTCCTTTGCTGGATCTGGTCGCATTGGGAACTATTGCCGATTTGGTGCCGCTTACGGGGGAAAATCGCATTTTAGTTTATATGGGACTGCAGCGGCTAAGCTCCACGGTGCGCCCGGGTCTGGTGGCACTGAAGAAAGTGGCGCAGGTGACGGCTTCGATGGGCGCGTACGAAGTCGGTTTTCAATTGGCGCCACGATTAAATGCTGCCGGCCGATTGGAGAATGCCGCGGAAGCCCTGGACCTTTTGATGGCCCCGGATATGCAGACTGCCGTGCCTATCGCGGAGAGTCTGGATCTGCGCAACCGCGAAAGGCAGAAAATCGAGAAGGGGATTGTTGAAGAAGTAATCGGCTCTGTCCGCGCGAAATTTAATCCTGAAAGAGACTACGTGATCGTGGAAGGCCAACTCCTTTGGCACGTCGGCGTGGTGGGCATTGTAGCTTCGCGAGTGCTGCAACAGTTTTACCGTCCCACCATCATTGTAGGTGGAGAAGGTGATGAATGGCGCGGCTCCGGACGAAGCATCGCCGGTTTCGACCTCGCGGCCGCTTTGCGCGACTGCGATGACCTCCTGGTGCGCCATGGTGGTCACGCCATGGCTGCCGGACTCACAATTGAGGCCGGAAAACTGGATTTATTGCGTGTGCGCATGAATGAGTTGGCCCAACGCCTTATAAAGCGGGAGGAGTTACAGCCTCTTTTGCGACTCGATGCGGAAGTGACGCTCAAAGAGATTAATTTTGACAGCCTGTTTGAATTGGACCTTCTGAAGCCGACCGGCCAGGGCAATCCTGTGGTGCAGTTCATGGTCAGAAATGTGACTCAGGCGCGTCCGCTGCAGCGCATGGGTGCGGAGAAACAACACGTAAAACTGTGGCTTACTGATGGCACCGCCACACATGAGGCGGTGTGGTGGGGAGCTGGTAAGGATACCGCTCTGCCGGTTGGCCGCTTTGATCTGGCCTTTGCACCGCAAATCAATGAATTTGCCGGACGACGAACAGTCCAGTTAAAGGTGCTCGATTGGAAGCCGATGATGTGAGTCCTTGACGCGAAGTATTGGACCACCATCGTTTTTACTATCCGCAATTCCGAGGCAGCGCTGAAAATCTTCAGTCTGCAGATTAGCGCTCAGGAGTTGACTTTACTTCTGCTGTTCCACAGGATTTTTCTTCAGACCAGAAATAATTGCTATGACACGAACCCTTCAAACGGCGGCTTTTTTATTCTTAACTTTATCCCAACTTCATGCCCAGGTCGGATCGCTTGATCCTGAAACGCTGCCTGCCACGATTCGCAGTGACACAAAAGTTCATTTCATCAGCATTGATGGTTCATTTAAAGCTGCAAATACCAATTGGCAACCAACGTTGCATATTTTAACAGGTGGAGATCATGCGACTGAGCCTGTTACCATCGGTGGTCACACGGGGGTCAAAGTCAACGGCATCAAATTCAACACCGCCGATGACTCGTACCAGCTTTGGGCCAGTCAGCACACCATTGATATATTGATGCAGGTGTATGGAGATGAAGCCTTGGTGGATGAGCATGGCAAGCCCCGTTATTTTAATTTCCTGACCGGCACCCTCCCTGAACCGATCGCGGTCGATGGGGGAACGGTGACGAAGGAACTCGTGAACAAGAAATGGAACTGGGTGCTGTTCCGGATTCCAAACGGATTGCGCCACATGGATGGCGGTCGCTTGGTGGGCACCATTCATCCCAAAGCAAAAGGAGATTCGAACATCGCAGGTGTTTCACGTTTAAGTGGCCAGAATGGTGGAACGATTCGCATGGATGGATTACATGATTTAAAAGTTCGCTTTGTTGCGTTTGGTGAAAAGGGGGCATTTGGCGAACTCGAACAGATCAATGGCTCTGTTCAAAAATAATCCACGCGCAAATTGGTGCCCGTAAAAATCCTGTTTGTTCTTCACTGATGCAGGCTGGAAGCTTGGAATTGAAAGAATAGGCTTCTGAGCCCGGTTAACAGGTTTCCCTAGCTTGCCGGGGAAAGCAGAATAGTTTCGCCAAAATCCAGGGTTCTGAATTTTTCGGCATCAACAGCTTTCGATTTCAATGCACTTCTCAAAGCTACCAAAGGTTCGTCAATGCCTTCATCCGTGAGTTGAAAGGTTCCGAAGTGCATGCCGATACTTTGTCGCGCACCTAAATCAAGATGAGCCTGGACGGCCTCATCAGGATTCATATGGACACTTTGCATGAACCAGCGCGGTTCATAAGCTCCGATGGGGAGCAGTGCCACATCGATTTTTCCGAGCCTTTCCGCGATCTCCTTGAAGTGCCGCTCGTAACCACTGTCACCGGCGAAATGGACGGTCATGTTGTGGTTTTGTATGGCAAATCCGCTCCACAGCGCGCGGTTGCGATCGAAAGCTGTGCGACTGGAAAAATGTTGGGTTGGTGTGGAAATAATTCTGGCCGCACTGCCAAAATGATGAGATTGCCACCAATCCAGCTCGATAAAATTGTGAATACCATTTCTCTTGAGAATACGGCCGTTTCCCAGTGGAGTAATAAACATCGGGTTAAAGGTTTTGGCCAGCTTCCTCAGGGTGAGAACATCCATATGGTCGTAATGATTGTGGCTTACGAGGACGAGGTGAATCTGCGGGAGGGCGAGAAAGTTTATCCCTGGCGCACGAACCCGCTTCGGTCCCGCCCAACGCACAGGACTTGCCCGCTCAGAAAAGATCGGGTCAGTAAGGATGTTCAGACCCGAAAACTGAATAAGAAAAGTGGAATGATTAATAAATGTGAGGGCAGATTCATCCGGGGCCAAAGACGCAGGCAAGCGGGGCTGAAAAGTATTCTCGATGTGAAGCGGCCATTTTTTTCGCTGACCGGAGGTCATCCACCTGAACAGATCCCCCAAGGTCTTGTCCCCGGAAACGCGAGGATTAAAAAATTTCTTACCGTCAAAATGGTCTGAGTTCATGATGGAGGTTGGCACATGTATTTCTCACTACAAAAATCTTAAGCAGGATGAAGTTTCCCCTGTCTGGGCAAAAATGCAAATCAAGTGCCGCCGGTTACCGTATAACCCTGCCTGCGTAAGTCCGCGGCCAGGTCCTTTTCCATTTCTGCTGCGGCTTCGAAGGGCATCGGATTTAAATACTCGAAGAATTCAGGTAAGAGTCGGATTCCGTGTTTTCGCACAACCCACGCAGCTTTGCAGCCTTTCTTGTGATTCGCAAATCGCTCCTTGGGATCAAGCCCGGTCATACCGACATAGATGCATGGCTTGGCTGGATCACGGTTCGGATTAGCCTTCCGTACCGCAAGATATTTGGCAGCTTTAGAGTCGAGTAAAATCACGTAAACGTTGTGATGATGCTCCTTGGGCTTGGGAAACCTGCGCGCTTTCATCATCTGTCAAAAACAAGGGGACTCGGTTCTTTGGTCAACAAAAGCCAATTTCTGCGCGCATCCACCGTGAGAATGTACGATTGCAGCAGGTCCATGCCCAGAACGCTGTGGTCCCAAATCATTATGGGAAAATTCCTGCGCTCAATGAATCCAAATTTGAATTGGTCCAAACTCACGACTGTGTGTTCTTGATTCAAAGCTTTTTCTATATCGATTTCAGGAGCCTCAACCACACTCTGCTTCCCGGCTTCAATCGCCAATCGCGCCATTTCCTTTTGTGAAAGGAGGCAGCGATAAGAGCCGGTATCCAATGCAAACTCCAGCTTCCTTCCATTTACGCTGACTGGACAGTACACACGGTTCGTCCGGATCGAGATGGCAATGGCATTGGGTGGCGGCTTGATGAGACGGGTCGTGAGAGTGAGCGCATTCCTTTTCCAGTCAATCGTGTAAGCTGTTTGATTCAACAGGTTGTTTCCAATGATGCCAGCGATTTGGGAGTGGAGAGCCTGGTTGATATGGTTAAGGTTTATAATCGCGGCATAAAAGTTGAAATACTCCAGACCACCAAGCCTGAAGGAACTGATGGGAACATTTTGGATTTTTTGCCCGGTTGATGAAATTTTGGTGAACCGGGCGCTTGAATCGGGCTCGCTTAATCCTAATTTCCCGGCGAATTCCGGTGTGATGCTCGTAAACTCTGCTCCCGTATCCAGGATGAAAACTCCCGGTTGTCCGTTCACCACTGCGTTTACCAGCCACTGCAGGTTGCTCCCATTGGTCAGTGGAACCGTGACCGATTCCCGGTTCATCAACAGATAAGGCTCATACGGCTCCATCTGAGGAGTGGCTTGTGGAGCACGGCAACTGGTCAGAAGCAGGCACAATCCAAGCCACATGCTGATTTTCACGCTTATCATCAATCTGAATCCCAAACTATTGATTTTCGCAAGTCCGCTCAACAGCTTTTCTTCTGTTCAGCGAGACATTGGGGTTATTGAGAGGAAGCTATCGGATAAAATAACTGGTTTCATCTGATATCCGAAGGTTTTGGAACAGTCCATGCTGTAACTCGACAAACCGTAATGCGCCTGGCCACCGCTGGCTTATTGCTTCGCAACACCGCAAGCGGCTGTTCAAATTGTGACCTTTGTTTGAGATGGGTATGGGCAGAAAGCGCGACGACGATATGAAAGATCAGAGATGGAATAAAGTCACTACCTCAATGCTGGCTGCATTCGCGATGGGGATGGGAGCTTTTTTGCTTTTGGTGTTCCTATCTGAACCAGGCTTTGTCTTCATTGTCGACCATGCCAATTTACTGTTTCATGAAGCCGGTCATCCCATCATAGGAATATTCAGCACCCGGTTGGAAACTTATGGAGGAACCATTGGACAATTGGTGTTTCCAATAGCGCTGGCAGTTTCCTTTTGGCGCAAAGGTCAGACGCTTTCTTTTGCAGGCGCTATAATTTGGTTTTTTGAGAATTGGCTAAACATCGCGCGTTACATGGCGGATGCTCGTGAGCAAGTATTGCCCTTGGTCGGTGGCGGGGACCATGATTGGGCAAACATTTTCGGGCGATGGCGAATACTCGCGCACGATACGCAAATCGCTCAAGCAGTCAGAATATTGGGGTGGACTGGGATGATCATCCCCTGCACCTGGGTCGTGTGGCTATGGTGGCGCCAAAGAGGAGAGCCCGAAGTTACCCCCGATTTTGATTTAATCACTAAGTGATTCGCCAAAAACAATTTGGGTATTCAGGACCAGAGGATTATAATGGTAAATGGTTGGTGCTTTCATGTTTGCCACCGGGATTGAGAATAGTTCTCCTACAATCGAAAACGGTCGCGTGCGAGTGGATCAAATGGAGCGTTGCGGGCATTACGACCAGTGGCATTTGGACTTCGACCTGGTGCAGGAACTGGGCATCTCGTTTCTTCGTTATGGGGTTCCTCTCTATCGTACTTTTCCGGGACCGGAAAAGTTTGATTGGTCATTTGCCGATGTGACCTTCGAACAATTGCGGGCTCGAGATATCATTCCCATTGCAGATTTATGCCACTTCGGTGTGCCGGACTGGATTGGGAATTTCCAAAATCCTGAATTTCCGGCGTTGTTCGCCAAATACGCATTCGCCTTTGCCAATCGATATCCATGGGTGCAGCTCTACACACCGGTGAATGAGATGTATATCTGCGCCCAGTTCTCAGCAGCCTACGGCTGGTGGAATGAACGGTTGCGAAGCGAGCGGAGTTTCGTCACCGCATTGAAGCACATCGTTAAAGCCAATGTGCTGGCCATGCACGAAATTTTAAAGATCCGGCCGGACGCCATTTTCATCCAAAGTGAAGCCTCCGAATATTTTCACGCGGAGAATCCCAGGGCCATCAAGCCGGCCGAGATCATGAACGCAAAGCGGTTTTTATCGCTGGACTTGAATTATGGACGGCGGGTGAGTTCAGAGATGTATGAGTTTCTTTTGGATAACGGAATGACCCGTAACGAGTATCATTTTTTTCTGCATCATCAACTCAAGCATCATTGCATCATGGGGAATGATTACTATGTGACGAACGAGCATCGTGTGGCGGCTGATGGCAAAACGTATCCTTCAGGCGAAGTATTTGGATATAACGAAATTACCAGGCAGTATCACGAACGTTACAAGTTGCCGGTGATGCATACTGAAACCAACCTGAACCAGGGGCCAAAGGGTGATGAAGCGGTTTACTGGCTTTGGAAGGAATGGGCCAATGTGTTGCGGGTTCGGAATAGCGGCGTGCCCATCGTGGGATTTACGTGGTATTCCCTAACGGATCAAATGGACTGGGACTCGGCTTTGCGGGAGGAGAATCATCATGTGAATCCTCTCGGACTCTATGACCTCAACCGTAAGATTCGTCCTGTGGGCCGGGCTTATAAGCAATTAATAGAGGATTGGCGTACCGTATTGCCTACCCAAAGTCTTTGTTTGCAGGTTCCCGTGGAGCTACCCAGCCAGCAACCCTCACTGCGATCAAAGAAACTGCGCGACGAGATCAGGCGTGCAGATCAAGCTACGGGGCAGGGGATGGAGCAGGACAACTGGCAAAATCAGACGACATCGGAGTGATAAGCTGCTCTTCATTTTCCAATGAGTTGCTGCCAGCCAATTCGTATTTCTTAAATACCAGCAAGTCATCGAGCTCTTCCTGCGGGATGATCGGACCAGAAACACCATATTTTTGACGCAGATAATAATTGCGTCTGGTCCCTCGCTCGAAAAAGCCACTCAGCACCTCCAGATCACTCAGCTGCAGATTCCGCTGGAATGAACAGAGGGTTTCATTTTGTGGCAAGGCATTGGAGAGCAATGGAATTAACTCGTCAGATACCCCTTCCAAGTAGTTTGTAATGGCTTTGGCGAGGGCATCAGGCTCCAGCAATCCCGGATTTTGGTCAATGTGGAGAGTATAAGTGCGGGGCGGTGTCAGCGCGGTTAATGGTGCCGGGAGTTCATGGGGAGATTGTGGTTGCTTCAGAGCAGACCAGATCAATCGCAGCATCGTTGCATAACCACGCATACAGCCCGTTTTAAAAGCACCATAAACCATTCCCTCAGGCCTCGGCTCAAAGCCAATCCAAAAATCCATCTGGTTTCCGATTCGCTTCAACCCGATAAATCCATATGCCTTTGGATAGGTGTTTAGCTTGTTAAACTTCGGCCTTAGCGTGCGAAGGAGTTCATTTTCCTTCAAGAGAGCGGCTTCCGGAGAGTCACATTCCTGCCAGGTGATGGCTCTTACCGAGTGAACCAAACGAATAATTTTCCGGGGCACACGATCTGGCTTCGCATTCTTGTATGAAGAGAGGCGCTGACGAAGATTCTTCGATTGACCGACATACAGCACCCGATCCTTTTCCCCGCTCATAATATAAACTCCTGGTTTTTTGGGGACTGCACGAAAGAAATCCACCCCGAAGCGCTCGAGGAGCGGCTTGGTCGGATCGAACAAGTGCAGTTGCTGTTCTGCCATCCTTCCAGTTAAACGCATAAGAGCATGTTCTTCAATTCCCTTCGACCGTTTTTCCCGTCCAAAAGTCCTCGGACAAACACCTACAAAATTATCGGAGCGCTCCTACAGACACGTTTAAGCGATCCGGTCTAATCTGCACAGCATCAGAGCAAGGGCTCTGGACAAGATTGGCTTTCCGGGCGGAGCGGAGCACGGAAAAAGCGCCAAATCAGAAAGAACAATTTAAGACCGAAAGGCCGAAGTATAAACCCGATATTGCCGACCCATTCAGCCGACCCGTGGATGATTCAACACGAAGGTGTTTACTACTACTGCGAAAGTAAGAACCACCACCGAAGCATCCGAATTCGGAAGTCGAGGACCCTTGCCGGCATCGGTCAGGATCCCGGGGTTTGTGTTTGGAATGCTCCCGCGACTGGCAGAAACAGCCATGCAATTTGGGCGCCTGAACTTCATCGGCTTGGCAATAAATGGTTCATCTATTATGCGGCCGACGATGGGAAGAATGAAAACCATCGCATGTGGGTTCTCGAGTCTGAAAGCGATGATCCGATGGGCAAATATCGCTGCTGTGGCGAATTGAAGACCGATGGTTGGGCTATTGACGGGACTGTCCTGAGCCTGGACGACGGGCGGATGTATTTCATCTGGTCCGGTTGGCCAGGGCATAAGGATGGCCAACAGAACCTTTACATCTCGCAGATGAAAAATCCGGTGGCCCTGACCGGTCATCGCAGCGTGATTTGCGTGCCGGACCAGCCATGGGAACAGAAAGCAATGCCCATTTGTGAAGGCCCGCAGGTCCTCAAGCGCAATAACGAAATTTTTGTCGTTTATTCCGCAAGCGGCAGTTGGACAGAACACTACTGCCTGGGCCTGCTGCGTTACTCAGGTGACGATCTGCTCAGCCCCTCTGCCTGGACAAAGCACGGTCCGGTGCTTGAAAGCACCGAAGAGGTCTGGGGTGTGGGACACTGTTCCTTCGTGAAATCCCTCTGTGGAACGGAAGACTGGATTCTCTATCATTCCAAGTCCTCGAAAACCCATGGTTGGGATGATCGCGATGTGCATGCGAAGCGATTCACCTGGTTCGCGAATGGATTGCCAGACTTTGGCAAGCCAGCACCTCGCAGCCAATCACTAACACAATCGGTGCCCGTATTTACCCCGGCGGCTGTCACCACGTCAGCGCCGATTGCGGCCTAGAATTCAAATTTGCCCCACCGACCTGCTGGTCGGTGGGGAGTTAAACAGAAAGAAAAAATAACGAGACAATGACATTCGATTTAATCAACAAGCAACGGAACTGCAATGTTCGGACCACCCGGTGGATCACTCTTCTTGGAAGTTTTTGGGGACCACTCCTGACGGTATTGCTATGCAGCTTCGGCGGCGGTGTGAGCCATGCCGAACCCATGCCTGGCAAGATGCTGAAGATTTTCACTAAGGAAGAAGGTGGTTTGACCCGTTTCTACGTGCAAAATCTGGAAGCAGCGGAAGTGACGGCCACGTTCGACATGAAAATGCTGAATATGAAGGCGAGCACGAATTTTCCCTTCACTGCTGTTTTTCCGGGAAACCAAACGGTTGAGGCTTTTACCATGACTCCCGGTGAGAAGGGTGCGCCATGGAACTATAGCTATTCAGACTGCTTCACCATCGGCAGCACCACTGCTGTCCATGATGACTCCTATATGTACACTCTGCCTTACGCTGCCGGCAGCTCATTCCCTGTCTCTCAAGGGTATCATGGCAGCTTCAGCCATAGCGGTCCTGATGAATATGCTGTCGATTTCAAAATGCCCATTGGTACGCCGATCCACGCCGCGCGCGGTGGAATTGTAGTCAAAGCACGAGGCGACTCCAATGTTGGTGGGCCTGATCGGAAATATGAGAATTCAGCGAATTGCGTTCTGATCCAGCACTCCGATGGCACCATCGGCATCTATGCTCACTTAATGAAGGGCGGAGTTACCGTCAACGTTGGCGACAAGGTGAATGCCGGTGATTTGATTGCCCATTCCGGTAATACTGGTTTTACCAGCGGTCCACACCTTCATTTCTCCGTATTCAAAACCCGGAGCGGCCGGGAGCGTTTGAGTCTGCCAGTGCGCTTTCGCACTGCGAAGGAATCAGGATTAACCCTGGCAGCCGGACAAAGCTACAAGGCTGCGGCTCCTGAAATCCAGGAAGTTAAGGCAAACATTCCTGTCGGCGGCGAAGATAAAAAGAAACTCGGTAGCTAACTGCTGTTTATAAAGAGTCGTGAGGCCAGACACAACCCGTGTCTGGCCTCGTCCTTTTTAAGCTATTCGCAGATAAGCAGCTGACAATTTATTTTGGATTGTTACCCGAGCTGCTATTGGTGCTGCTGGCCGCCCCGCTGCTCGAACTGGAATCAGTGCCCAGACCACCACTGCTGTTGGTGCCCGAACTGCTCCCTGCGCCCGCATTGGTGCTGTAGCTGCTGCCTGCGGCACCGGTATTGGTGCTACTCATAGCGTTAGTGCCGCGGTAATTCCCACTATGGGGTAAGCTTGAGGAGGATGAGCCAGTGTCCGTTTCCGAGCCAGTGCCTGTGCCGCCCGTGCCGCCACCCCGGTTACAACCCACGAGGGCGAGACTGGCCACTGCACACATAACAAGTATTTGCTTTTTCATTTTTCGTTTCCTTTTGTTGATTGGTTTTCTCCGATTACCCTAACTCTAAATACTTTATACGCGGCGACGCAGGTCACAAACCCGGTAAAACCCTGATTTCAGCGGGGTAATTTCCCCATCTTCCGGGAGATACCCTGCGAGGAGGTTTGTTAATTAGGCCTTGCTGCTGTAGCGCGAGGAACCGCGCCGGCGCTTTAAGTAACATTCAAGCCCTCCAGCATCTGAGCGTGTATTGCGGGATGGAAGGTGAGAAACGAGGTGCCATTTTCAGCTTCGATGGCAATGGAATTGAAGGTTCCGCTATCATCCACTTGACGGAGGCGGATATGGATGGGCTCGATGATTTCGTGTTTTACCTCGCGAATACCTTTAGCGCGCACACTAATAGTATCATTGCAACCAACACCACCAATAAACTCCACGCGATCAAAGGTTAGATCCCGGCCAACTTCGATTTGGCGTCCATCCAACTGAATTATTTCAATCGTAACGGTGGCGCCGCCAAGTTGATCATTAATCCGTTGGCAGAATTCCTTCCATTTTTTACTGCTCACTTCAATCATATATACAAGGGGATGCAGGTTAACGTTGGATAAGCCTGTGAATATAGGGGTGCCAGACTGCTGGCACCCGCCGCGAGAGTGTTGGTTGTTGTCATCTGGGTGCGGGCTGGCCAATAACAGCTCCAGTAGGGCCACTTGTGTAAATCGTTGTCGATGGCGTCATGTCAGGAGAGGTGGTGATGGGAGCCGTTGGGCCCGGCGGAACAGCGTTAGGATGCGGCACGGTCGGATAAGTCGAAATTGGGTGTGTTGCGCCCGGATTCGTATTGGTGTAACCCGGAGCCGCGCCCAAGTTGCTTTGGCTGCTGAGGATTTGCTGGCGCTTATCAAGGTTGATGTTTTCCATTTGGCTGATGACGGTTTGGTCCACTCCGTGATCGCGCAGATACTGTTGCTGTTGGGCGGTTAACTCAAATACCTGATCGGTCGCCCGCAATCTCTGCAACATCTGGTCGTCTGACAGTCCGGCGGCTTTCATGGCCGCGACTTCATCCATGGTGACGAAGCCATCGTGATTCAAATCGGCAGTGTTGCTGTTGCGAACATCCTGTGGTGTGGCCGGATTGGTCTCGGCCTTTTGTGTGGCTTGAGTTGCTGCCGCATGATCACGACCGAGAATCATATCACTGTTGGCTCCCACAACATAACCCGCTCCCGCTCCCAGCGAACCGCCCAGAAGTACTCCGAGCACGCGATTGTGCGCGCCTCGATTGTGTTCGCTTCCAATGGCAGCACCTGATGTAGTCCCACCCAATCCTCCAGCTATTGTGCCCTGGTTGCCGCTCGTGGCTGGCACATTGTGACATCCGGTGCAATTGAGAAGCGCAACAACCGCCAATGAGGCGCATAGCATTTTGCACATAAAGTTTCGTTACTCCTTCTAATTTGGTACGATGTTTTCTGCGGACACGCAGGTAGACGCATCGCTAAAATATAATCGCGAGAAGGATATTCAAATTGGGGTGTACTAAGTAGTAGCAATGGCCGCTGCGCTCACTTTTCCGACCGAAGTCTCATTCCACAGCCGGCGTAGAACATCCCGGCTGTAACTCAAATAATGTTTATCCGGCGTGAAGACCTCCAGCGTGATCGTGCCATCATAACCGTGTTTCTGAAGCATTCGAACATAGCGTCGAAAATCAATGTTGCCTGTTCCCAGGGGCAGATGCAGATCCTTTTCATCTCCCTTGTTGTCATGAAAGTGTACGTGGCGCAGACGCGAACCATAGGTGGCTATTAATTCGTCTGCCGAATTGTGCTGCACCTGAAGATTGGCGTGCCCAAGATCCAAATGAAAACCCAGATCTGGCATAGCATCCAGCATCGGAGCAAGTTGCTGGACAGTATTATAGTAACCGGGAAGATTTTCGATCATCAAGCCCACTCCGACATCCTGTGCTGTCTGGTTTATTTCCCGCAAACTTTGCAGATTTCGCTCAATGATGAAACCCTTCTCGTGCATCGGCGCATTTCGATCAGGATGGATGTTCATCCAACTGGCTCCGATCTTTGCGAATGCTTCTGCACAGTGCTTTAACTCTTCCACTGCCGCACGACGAACGGATTCAAAAGGACTGGCTATTGGCAAATAGTAGGCTGTATGTCCAACCACCGGAAGGGCATGTGCTTTGAGGACCGCCCGGGTTTCCTCCACGTCTACATTCCAGAGCGCGGCAGCAGGAGGCTCCAAAGTCAGGTCGACGAACTCGAGTCCCATCCCGGCAATCCATTCTATCTCCTTGATGACGTCCTTCGCCGGATGGTTCATGGTGCCGATTAACATAAGGGTCTCCTTTGGTAAATTACGGTGAGTACAATAATTGGGTTAGACCTCCAAATGTTGGCTTATGGGATGCATGCCTGAAAACCAGGCGCGGTTGTCGAGCAAGCGTATGCGACGTTGCTGTTCGGCTTCCGGAAGTTTCTTAGGCTTGGGCAATTCCAACCTCCTCCTCAATTTCAAAGGAAGTTCAATTGCCTTGTTGGGGCAGAGCCAATCATAAACCATCAGCACTGAACGGAGCAGGGGGATGTCGGCTCCGACTCTTTCGACGAGGTGGTTCCAGTCCAGTTTTGGACCACAACAGAACAAAATGTTGAATATATCTGTCCAGTCACAATGATCTCTTTGCAAGATATACAGTTTGCACCAAAGCAGTTCTTCGACCGGCGCCACAGATAACGCTTCTTCTCGCACGACAATGGGATGTGCCCTCGTGAACCACTGTTCGTCCACTTCAGCACGGCGATTTGCCATGGACCATATGATGTCGACAATGATTCCCTCACGAGTACTTCGATAAATCCAGCCCGGGTCATAAGGACGGATATCATAATAATCCACGAAACCGACACTGCTAAGCGCGGTAATCATGGCTTCGCGATCTCTGGGCTCTATGTAGAAATCAATGTCCTTGGTGTTCCGCCAATAACCTGTGTAAGTAGCCAGTGCGAACCCTCCACCCAGCAGAAAATTCAGTCCGGCAGTTTTTGCGGCTTCGATTGCGGCTCGATAGTTAGCCCACTGGCCCATGGGAATGATGTCGGGCCAGGGCAAGATCTTGGTATGTAATTCAGATTTGGCTTGGGTTGAACCCGGTCTTCTCGATTTAAAATCGCCGCGGCTTTCATCTTCCAATCTGTCTTCTTTAGGTATATGGTGACGCGATTTAAGGGTTACGGACTTCACAACGGTTACAGCTTTTTGCTAGGCATTCACAACCTCTCCTCCATTTGGATGAAGCACCTGGCCCGTCATGTAGGAGGAATCACCTGAGGCCAGGAAAACATAACTGGGAGCGACTTCCATTGGCTGTCCGGGCCGCCCCAAAGGAACATCCGTGCCAAATTTCTTCACCTTTTCCGCAGGAAAGGTTGACGGTATGAGCGGCGTCCATATGGGGCCGGGGGCAACCCCGTTCACTCGAATTTTCTTCGCCGCCAGATTCTCAGAAAGAGAACGCGTAAAAGCCACTATCGCTCCTTTCGTCGATGAGTAGTCCAGCAATTGAGAACTGCCCCGGTAGGCTGTAACTGACGTGGTGTTGATGATCGCCGAACCTTCCTTCAAATATTTGAGCGTGGCTTTTACCATGAAGAAGTGGGAGAAAATGTTTGTCCTGAAAGTGCGCTCAAGCTGTTTGCTGGAAATTCGAGTGATGTCGGGTTGTGGATGCTGCTCGGCTGCATTGTTTACCAATATATTCAGCTTTCCGAATTGTTTGACTGCGGTTTGCACGACTTTCTGGCAATGCTTCTCATTTCCAACATCATCCGCAATGGCAATGCACTTTCGGCCTTCTTTCTCTACCAATCGAACGGTTTCCCTGGCGTCCTTATGTTCGTTGAGATAGGCAATTGCGACGTCGGCGCCTTCGCGGGCAAAAAGAACTGCTGTAGCCCGGCCGATTCCGCTGTCTCCGCCCGTGATAAGCGCTATCTTTCCTTGTAATTTGCCGCTGCCTCGATATTCAGGAGATGCGTCCCGAGGTTTGGGGCTCATTTTATTTTCCCGCCCGGGGCGTTCTGCTTGAAGCCGGGGAGCACGTGGATTTCGAAATCTTGGTCGCACCATAAGTTCTGTAAATCAAGCCTGAGCATTCTTTTATGCTGATTTTCTCCGGGCTAAACTGAGTCAACCTCTTTCAAACGTGATCATGCGCACCGACAACCCCTTTCTCAGCTGCGCAATGAGCGCAACAAAAGAAAATGCCTGCCGCCTCAATGCCATGGCCTATGATCTTGCACCCGCAATGATCGCAGAGCGGGGCCAGAGCATGTATCGCACATTCAAAACAATCAAAATAATGGGAAATGCCATTCACCACTATCTCGAGGTTTTTGTCATATTCATTTCCACAAGTTTCACACTGGGGCATAAAGTTCCTTTGGTCGAATGTTGGTACAGAATTCATGGACAAATCTTTCCGCCAGTAGGTTTCCAAAAGACGGCCATGCCGAACTTCAATTCCTGCTGCCAGATAAATTAAGCCTGGTCACGCCGAAAACCTTCCTTCGCACCTTCTAACATCTGGTCATGCTCTGCGTCCTCCACTCCCTCTTGCACCAGTTTTTCATTGTCTGTTTGTTCATCGTGCGCAGGCACCTGCTCGGCTTTGCTCCCGGTGGAACCAGGCACTGGATCCCAGCGTTCCGATTCCGGTACGGATTCCAACAAGCTTTCCTTGGGAGAGGCTTCATCTTCGCCCAAAAGCTCGCGCCGCGCCTGTTCGAAATCTCCTTCGATGACTTCATGCGGAGAGCGGCCATTGATTACGGCCAGCTGTCGGGCCCTTTCCAGAACCATTTCACGTGTGACAGTTCCGAGCGGGCGAGAGTGGCTGGCGATCCTTCCTTCTTCGAGTTGATCGTGTTTCATGAATAAAAGTACACTTCTAAATTGGGTGAAGCAAATGGCAACTGAAGAAACTGTTAACGCACAGAACAGAAAAAAATCTAATGCTCATTGCCAACTGCTTCATCCGTTAAGTCAGTGATCAACGGGAGCGGGAGGGAAAGCGGGATCAACGGGAACCCGCGGAGCGATACGGTCTGGATCTCCCCCATAACGCCAATTTTCCCAGGGACCTCTTGGATCCCGGGTTTCCACACTGTTTTCCCACCCGTAATTCCTGCCCACAGTGGTTTCAGCCCCTTCACCAACACCCCCACGACCACCACGGTCATCGCAAGTTGAGCAGCCGATAATGCCGAGTGCCAGGCAGGCGAGTAGTAATGAAGTTTTCATTTCGTCAGTTTTTTAATTTCCTATAATACTATCTCTATTTTGAGGCCGCTTACAAATGGGGGAAAGACCTCCACGAAGGGGACGAAAACCTCAGGCAGAGTATGATTCCTATTGCCCGCTCCACCAAGCGCTGGCAACGGAATTAAGATTTCGGAAAACCGGAGTGTTTGGCGGAGAGTGCCAGTTGTCGCCACCGGTTTGAGCTCGAGATTGCCGAAGGTGTTGAACCTGAGGCGATGGAGGAGGCATTGGGAACATTGAAACGGGGGGCAATCATGCTTGCCCGGCTGAAATCAAGAACCTCGGCTATGTTGTTTGCCGTGGCATCTCGAGCCGTGAGCGGGGCCAGATGCCATCGCCATTCAATCATTTTCAGAATTGAAGTATGGTCGTAAACACCGTGAGCAATCCCTCCCCGTCTTGACCACGGCGCAATGACCAGGGCGGGGACGCGAAAGCCTCTTAGTCCGTCCTGATTGCCCGCCGTTTTATCGGCTTCCGGAATCGGGGCGGGAGGAGGGGAGACGTGGTCAAAAAATCCGCCGCCCTCGTCAAAATTCACGATGAGCACTGTACTTGCCCAGTTGGGACTGGTCGTGACTGCATTGTAAACTGTATTCAAAAAAACTTCGCCACTGTGGACGTCCGTATGCGGATTGCCTCGACCGGATACATCAAGGCTCTCACCCAGAAGTCGTGGGTCAACCAGGGAAACCTGAGGCAGTGCGCCCCCTGCACAATCTTCGAGAAACCGGTTAAACGTCCGGGTGATCGAAAGGTATTTGGATCCCCAGAGCGCAAGAAACGGCACATCGCTGAAATAATAACGTCCCTTCAAATCGTGCTCTGCGAGTCGGTCCCAAATAGTGGGCAGGGAACAAGGCTCCGGGGTGTCTGAAAGCCGATCCGTCTGCGCAGCGTGTTGATAAATACGGTTGGGATAAGTCTCGGCCATGATCGGAGCGAAATAACGATCGCAAACCGTCCAGGCAGGTGCCGCCTGGCCCAGAAACGCCAGGTCTCTCTGCCTGTAGTAGCCAAGAGCATAGGCATCATTGTTGCCCGTAAGAAGCCAGCCGTTGCAAGCGCCGTGTTCATGCTTGATGCGGCCGCCCCGATAGCTTTGGTCCAGGGTGGGATGGTTGCATCCGTGATCGTCCGGAGACAGAGCGTGTGTCGGTTGCAAATTTCCATCCCGATCGGGATAAGACAAACCTGCCTGTCGTCCATCGGCATCTGGGAGCCAGCCAAGGTAATGATCAAAGGAACGATTCTCCATCATAACCACCACGATATGCTCGATGCCGGAAAATCCTGGCGGCGGCAATCGGAAAGGGCTCGCTGATGAGCCCGCGCAGGCAAGGCCTTGCAGGGCGGTTGCACCAGCGGCAAGGAGAGCAGAGGTTTTGAGAAACTGACGCCGGGAAATGACTGATGGATGGGGGCATCCATTCGTTAACCGGTTCTGGGCCATAGAATTTGACTGAAAAAAACGTAATCCTACTGTTGGTGAGAACGATGTGAACTGAATTCAGCATATAGAAGGCTTCGTTCTGTGGTATGGGGTGAATTACCCAAAACCGAAGCTTGTGATTTGATTCCTCGAGCCAGTGATGTTTTCAATCCACCCGCGTGATTTTGTTCGACATGTGCGAAGGGAGAATCAAAATGAGGGCCGCATGGAAAAACGAATGCTGACATTGGGACACTCGCCGGATCCGGATGATGCTTTTATGTTTTACGGATTGGCAAAAGAACTTATTCCGACGAACGGTTTTGGGTTTGAACATATTCTGCAGGATATCCAGACCTTGAACGAACGTGCCACACGAGGCGAGTTAGACATATCGGCCATCAGCATTCATGCTTATGCCTATGTGAGCGATAAATACGCATTGTTGCCCAGCGGCGCGAGCATGGGGGATGGATATGGGCCGATGCTCGTTTCCAAACAGAAATTCAGCAAGGATGAGATTGCCAGGAAGAAAATCGCCGTGCCGGGCACCATGACCAGTGCTTTTCTGGCGCTGCAGCTTTGGTTGGGCAAATCCGCCAAAGAGTTCGATTATGTAGTGGTACCATTCGACCAGATTTTCAGCGCCGTTCGCTCTGGAGCAGCGGAGATCGGATTAATTATTCACGAAGGGCAGCTGACTTATAAGAACGAAGGATTGCTGGTTTCTGAGGATCTCGGAGTCTGGTGGGGGCGCGAGAATGGGGGGTTGCCTCTTCCGCTGGGAGGAAATGTCATTCACAAGCGATTCGAACCGGCAGTCCGGAAAAGAATTTCCGGGATTTTGACCGACAGCATTCAGTACAGCCTTGATCATCGCCCGGAGGCAGTACAGCACGCTTTGCAGTATGCCCGCGACATGGGGCACGACCTCGCGGATAAATTTGTCGGAATGTATGTGAACCACTGGACGCTTGATTACGGTGAAAAGGGCAGGGAATCCATTCGCCGTTTCCTGGGCCGCGCGTTCGAACGGGGACTCATTCCGCATAGGCAGGAACTTGAGTTTGTGGTTTAGGACGGAAGTAATAAACAAGGTTATTCCTTTAGATCCTGTCGAGCGGGATTTAATCCGGTTCCTTGGATGGCGTGATTACATGTAATTTGCTCGAGAAGTGCCGGTTACTTTTTTAGAGCCTGTTTTAAAATTATGGAGGGTGCTGCGGTTGGAGATTTTGGCTGTGGCCAAGGCGGCGAGGCCGGAGCATCCCCGCAGCGGGCTGTGAGGGCCGAGCCAACGCCGGCCGCGGCCAAAAGCACTGCCGCCCGGAGGGTTTTCGCGCCAAAGGCCGTCTGGCGGCGTTGCTCCTCAGTCGAAGATCCACCAGGGATATTCTCCTTCGTCGCGCCTTGCCATACAGCCTTTGGCGCGAAAACAGCACCCTCCAGAATTTTAAAACAGGCTCTTACGGAGAGTTTGCCGAAGACGCATTATCCTGTATTTTAAACGTGGGTAATGTGGTTGGCTTTGGTTACGTGCTAATCAGTCCGCTCTTTTCGCCTGCCTCGGCAATTTCCTGATAAACCAGAGAAGTTGAGTTCTCAGCCAATACTTCTTTGTTGTTGCGTTTTCCAACATGGCCTGCTTACGTATTTGAATCAGCCCATTAATTTGCAACGCCAAAGTTGTCGTCGCATGTACGAGGTTAACCGTTTAAGCAAACTAAAGACCATGAAAGCTTTCAGCAAAGTTGCTCTGGCACTCACCATTCTAATCACAGTCACCACGTCTTTCGCCAGTGATTTGCGACTTGGGCTTATTTCTTATTGGCCGTTGGAAGCAGACAATGGAGGAACCACACCGGACCTGTCTTCAGGAAACAACATGACGGTTGTGGGTGGTTCCACGATAGGGGCCGGAAAGGTTGGGAGTGGGTTTGTATTTAATGGGACTTCGCAATATTTGAACATTGTCCATGATACGAACAACGTAGCGACGGGATTGACCATTTTCAGCGCCGGCACCTTTACTCTTGCGATGTGGGTGAAAGGTTCATCGAACCAAACCGACAGGATGCTCTTCACGATGAGCAATACCACCAATAACAATCCCCTGGTACTCTTTCAGACCAAAAATAGTGCCATTGGTAATACGACCAGTTCCAACAAGCTGGACGTGCTGATTCGAAATAATAGTGGCGGGGCTGGCACGCAGCTAAATCACCGTCAGTCCAGTCAGGTGGTTTTTGACAATACGTGGCACCATATCGCCTGGGTCGATGATCGGGGAACGGTTAAACTCTATGTGGACGGCAGTCTGGATCAAACGAACTTCAACTACACGGTTACTCAGCCTTACACTTTCAATACCACGAGTATTGGTGCACTGGTAAGGCCAGGCATAAGTGGATTTTTTAATGGTTCCATCGATGAGGTGGCAGTCTGGGAACGTGCACTGTCACAGGCTGAGGTGCAGTCACTGATCACGAATGGGATGCCTCAGCCGGTTACGAATTCGCCCCCCACATTTGTTCAGCAGCCGTTGAGCAGCACCAACAACATGGGTGACCGGCTCAACTTCTCGGTGCAAGTTTACGGGCAACATCCTTATTCGTACCAATGGTATAAGAATGGAGTATCCATTCCGAATGCCATCAACAAAACATACAGTGATACTTCAACGACCGAGCCGGCGACGAACACATACTATGTTGTAGCTGCCAATCCGGCGGGAAGCACCCAGAGCGATACCGCGACGGTGGTGATCGTTCCCGATGTTGTGCCCAATGTGACAGCAGGTTTGCTGTCGTACTGGCCGCTGGATTCCGTAACGAATTCCACGACCCTCAACACGCCGGACCTTTATAGCCATAATGACCTACAGCTGATAGCAATGGATGGCTCCAGCCTGGTGCCAGGCCAGTTTGGCAGTGCACTGAATTTTGATGCCAATTTGCAGCAATATGCCGTGCGTAGCAGCGGATTTCCGATTTATAACAACACGAATTATACCGTTTCCTTCTGGGTCAATGCCCAGGGATTGTCCCAACAAAGCAAGGTTGTCTTTGCTGAAGCGAATCCAACCAATATTAACACCTACTTTTTGATGGGAACTGATACGAGCAGCTCAAGTTCCATGCACGTAAAGATCGCACCGGGCGTGGATAAAATTTCAACCCGTCAAGTGTTTGACGCCACCTGGCATCATGTAGTCTGGGTGGATGAAAACGGCAAAGGCCGATTGTATGTTGACGGCGTGCTGGACGAAACGGATTTCGGTTATACGCGGAGTTCCATTGGTGCCAGCAATACCACTGCGGCTGCATTGGCACAGGCAAGTGCCACCAATTTCTTTAGCGGTGCCATGGACGAGCTCGCAGTTTGGGGACGCCGTTTGAGCTACACGGAGATTCAGGCAATTCGCACCAATGGCATACCAGCACCCGTGACGGCAATTCCTCCCGCCATCACGATCCAACCAGTGGACAGAACCAACGCGGTGTTTCAAGGAGACACAGTCTTGTTTGGAGTGGCAGCGAGCGGCACCAGTCCGCTCAGCTATCAGTGGAATAAAAATGGGACAGCCATTTCAGGTGCAACCAGCAACGTGCTGGATTTGGTGAACGTGCAATCTGCCGATGCGGCAAATTATAATGTCGTGATTACCAATTCGGCGGGCTCGGTGACGAGCGTGGTGGCTCACTTGACTATGATACCATACACACCTGCAACTGCGGGTGAGGTGTTGAAGGTCGATTTTGATCTGGCAAGCGCACCGACTACTTTCCCGGGATTTGATTCGCTGACCTTGACCAAAAATGGAACCAATTTTAATGGGGTGAATGTAACCGTGACGGGAATTGGAGCCTCTTTGCAGGATCGCGATCGCGGGGCTTTGGCAGGACTTCCGGCAAGCATTACGCAAATTCCAATCTACAGGGATTTTATTTATGCAAACAGCGGCGGGGATGCAAATGGTCTTCGTATCCTTATCGAGCGCCTTGCGCCTAATGTTCAGTACGGGCTTACCGTCTGGTCCTGGGATCAGGGGAGTACGGGAGTGCGAATTTCTGATTGGGTTGAAGCCGCCACCGGGGTGCCGATCGCCATCACGAACGGTTACACATTTGACGGAGGTGTCAATCCGCCAGGCCACGATTTTGATTATACCTTCGGAGGACTATTAACCGCGTCTGCGAGTGGAAAGCTCCAAATTGAAGGGCGCAAGGATGGCGGAACGGCAGGTCAGCCGGGAGTTTTCGTGAATGCAATCCGGCTCGTGGCGCAGCCGATAATCAAGATTTCAAAGGTGGAACTTAATAATAATGGCAATATTCGGTTGACGGTCGAGAGACAATACCCCTATCAGCCTGTTCACTTCGAAAACAGCGCTGCGGTTTCCGGTGCGAGTTGGGGCACGACTGCGACCGGTGGAATTATTGAGGAACATGGTCCCATTGCGATTGCGGAATTCCCCATCACGGATAGCAAAATGTTTTACCGTGTTGTAGCGCCATAGCGATGACTTTCGGGGAAATCAAAGTTTTCTGTGTATGAAAAAGAGTACTGATCATCCGCCTTCGAAGAGGGGGTTGCCACATCCACTGCGGGCTGGAGCCAGGCGCGCCTTTACCTTGATTGAACTGCTGGTAGTAATTGCCATTATTGCCATCCTGGCCGGGTTGCTTTTACCTGCGCTTGCCAAGGCGAAGGAAAAGGCCAAGCGAGCCTCGTGTATGAACAATCTCAAGCAGATCGGGATTGGGATGCAGATATATGCTGGAGATAACGCAGACTTTGTCATTCGCGCACGCGGAAGCAATGTGCAAGTCGCGTTGGACCTGGATGCGGCAGCAGGCAAATTTGTAGGTTTGACAGTGGAGAACACGAATTCCACGGCTATTTGGAACTGTCCCGGCCGGCCCCCGAATTTTCCAATTTACGAGGCAAGCTTTACACAATGGGTGATTGGCTATCAATATTTCGGGGGCATTTCAACCTGGTCAGGTCCAGGCTACACCGGACCGGGCTTTAGTCCTATTAAGCTGACCACGGCCAAGCCACATTGGGCGCTAGCTGCTGACTTGGTCATCAGAACGGGGTCCGATGCCTGGGGCGTGTTCAGTGATCCTCGCGACTCTGATATTTTCAAAAGCTGCCCGCCTCATCGTAATGGGAATTCGCCCCGGCCCGCAGGGGCCAATGAGGTATTCGCGGATGGATCGGCCAGGTGGATCAAGGGAGATCAATTGCGATTTTTGCATAGTTGGTCAGCCGATCGGAAGTGCTATTTCTACCAGGATCGGGACGATCTCCCCACCTCACTTACCATGAATTGGGATGCTGCCACTCTGAAGCCGTGACATCGAGTTCGAGAATAGGCATAAAGAGCCCATCCTCTCAGGAGTTATCCAATGCTATGTGGAGAGTGTGAGTTTGAGGAGCGTTGGGTGTTGGTGGAATGTTTTGACTATCAGGCTCTTGCGTGGGTAATCTCCCGAGAGGATAAACGCCTGGTTGTTTTTTTAACCAGGTGGAATTCCAAAGAAATTGTAAAAAAGAAGCGATTGAAAGTCCTTTACAGCCCTTTCTATTGAAACTAAGCTTATCTCTCTATTAATTTAAGAAAAGTTGACAGTATTTATGGAATTAAAGACAAAGACAATTGCAGACTTTAAGCTGCACGAGCGTGATACCGGT
>NZ_ABOX02000037.1 GCF_000172555.1 Pedosphaera parvula Ellin514 | reverse complement strand
ACGCTTCCGTATTACTCCAAAGTTTATTAGGTTTCCCTGGATCCACGCCGGTAGTCACAATGACGGCGTTTGAACCAAAGCAATGAATCTCGAATATCCTGGAACGGAATGTCACCGAGGCAACGGCTGGCAAATAATGAACATTGTGCCACGAAAAACTGGGGAAGACATTCCGGAGCATATCGGCCCGCACAATGGACTTGATCTCGGCCAAATCTTTTGCCGGCAAGGTTCCGTGGATCAGAATCGTTTCCTCCCGCCGCATGCTAAACCACAAGCCGCCGCCCAAGACGAGCAGCACCAAAGCCACGAGCATGATCCGCTTTTTCCTCACGCTCCCGATAAAACCAGAACCGCACCGGGGTGTAAATGGTTCGATCACTGGGAGGAATGGTTGCAGGCCACGAAAGCCGAAGTCTTGGAAAGTTTTGACACTGGGCCACGTTAGTAAACCTGGGGAACGAATCGCCAGCTATCACGATTAATGCGCCAGCCATTCGTGCCTTTTATTAGCTCAAAGCTGTCAAGCGCCTCTTTGGATTTGCCGAATCCCACCTGTACGGTGTTGGCGTTTCCTAAAACACTAACGACATTGATTTGGCTTTGAAACCATCTTAAGGTCGCGGTTGGGGAAGCTTTGACACTCGACCATGATGAATCCGGGAAGATTTCCCGGCGCAGTTCCGAGCGCACAGCATTTTTAATCCCCGCCAGATCCTCCGCCGACAAGCTTCCTCTCACTTCAATCTTTTCCGCGCGATGCTTTCCAATCCAGATGGTACCGCCTGCAACCAGCAGCACCAAGGCAACGAGCATCATCCTCTTTGGCTTCACCCCTCAATGAAACCAAAGCCGAGCGATCGTGTAAAGCCTCACTAGTTTTCTCAACACCTTTTCATCCATTCACAATTGGCATATCGGATAGGGTAGGAACGAGGGATTGAACCTCGCCCCGCATTTCACCGCGCCAGCCGGAAAAACATCTGCCCGCTGGAGGGTGGGTTTGTGACAGTGAATTGTCCGTCATTGTTGACCGGAATAGGCGCAACCGGAGTCCAAGCTGCGGCTGATGACAGATTCGTGGCGCCCTGCAATGCGAATCCGTCAGCGTTTGTCGGCCAGGTCAGGACCGCGTTCGCGCCGGAGAAGCTGATGTTCAGTGGCGGCGGAAGAAACAAACTGACCACCGTGCCGCTACCGCCGGCGCCGCCGGCATGGGCGACGATATAGAGCGTGTTGCTCGCCATGATTGCGGACACCGGCAGAGCGCCATCGTCGTTGGTGTTGTTGAGCACGCTGTTGAAATTGTGGAGCACTTTAAAACCCGAACCGTCTGTGTTTACCACGAACACCGTGCCGTTGCTCGATACACCGCCACCCGACGCCGTGCCATACAATGTGTTGCCGGATGAAAACAGGCTGCCGAACGGGCTTATTCCGTCAGCGTTGGTAAGATTGTTGACCGCCGTGAAACTGTGCAAATTGGTGAAGCCTGACCCATCCAGGTTCATGCGATACAATACTCCGTTCCCCGCGCTGCCACCGGATTTGGTAGTGCCGAACAAAGCGTTGCCGTTTACTGTTAATCCACCGGCGAACGGCATCGCGCCATCGCCGTTCGTGCCGGAGGTCAACGCTGAGAAAACGTGCCAGTTGGTAAACCCGGTGCCATCGGTGTTGATCCGAAATACCGTTCCTTTGCCCCATGCGCCACCACCAGAACAGGCGCCAATCAGGTTCGTGCCGGATGCCGCCAAAGTCGCCAGCGGCTGGATGCCATCAGCGTTCGTGCCGCTTATCAGGCCCGCAAAGCTGTGCAGATTTGTGTAACCTGAACCATCCAGGTTCATGCCAAAAATCATTCCAGAACCGTTGGTGCCACCGCTCTGCGCGATGCCGTACAAGCGACCACCGGACAACGTCAGTCCGGCGACAGTGGCGGAACCGTCATTGTTTCCATTGAACACGTGCAGATTGGTGAAGCCCGTGCCATCCGTGTTCATGGCGAACACTGTGCCACGTAATGACGGCCCGGCCGTGCCTGTCGTTCCATACAAGGTGTGACCGGATACGACTAATCCATCGGTCGGCCAGCCGCCATCCACATTGGTATGCAACGGACCACTGCGTACGGCAAACACGTGCAGATTCGTGAAACCCGTGCCATCTGCATTCATGGCGAACACGGTGCCATTGCTGTTGGCTCCGCCATTGTAAGTAGTGCCAAACAGCACGTTGTCGGATAACGCCAGCGCACAATACGGTAACGTTCCGTCTATGTTGGTGCCATTGGTGACTGGCGCGAAGGCATGCAGCACCGTGACCGACTGTGCCGGTGCTGGTGGTTGTAGTTCGCAGAACCCGGCCGTCAGGGCCATGATGATAAAAACAGATTTAACGCGCATGTGATTTGGAATCGTTGTTAACCCGATGAAGGCCCTTGCCCTATGACACCCGTACTGCTTTCGGGCCAACCTTGAACGGCAAGCCATTAATCTGTCAAGAAAAGGAAGGAAAGAAAATGCCGCGAGGCTCCATGTCGCAAAAAAGCTGGCAGATCTGCGTGGATAAACTCTTATAGCAATTAGCAGTTGCTGGCTGGACCCGTCCGCTAGCACCGCCTCGATCCTTCCGTTCCTAATCCATGCCGCATCATCCTAACCACCCGGTTTCCCGGCAAACGGTGGTAGCTTGTAAAGCCTGACCAGTTTCTCACCACCTTTTTATCCTTTGACAACCGGCACAAGGGCAGGGCACACCAGTGCTTGGCCGAACTAACAATGCAACCCCGATTGAACTCAGAAGCGTTCCATTTCCACTGAACAACGCCGCAGCTAAAAGACGCGATTGTTTGTTTCAATAAATATCAATACGGTCATAGGCGCCAGTAGATGCGCTGAACATGCCAGCCGTTCGTGCCGTTTATTACACTAAAGCTTTCCATAGGATCATGTGAGGATTTGATCCGCACAATTACCGTGTTAGTGCTGTTTTGGACTTCAACCAAAAGTATTTTGCTTTGTAATCGTCTCAAGGTCGTGGCTGGTAATTCTTTGACACTCGCCAAGGAAAAATCAGGAAGTATTTCCCGGCGCAGTTCCGAGCGCACAGCATTTTTAATCCCCGCCAGATCCTCCGCCGACAAGTTCCCTCTAACTTCCATCTTTTCCTCGCGATGCGTGCCAAACCAGATGACACCGCCCACGACGAGCAGCACGCCAACGAGCATCCTCCTCTTTCGCTTCACCCCTCGATGGAAGCAGAACCGCTCCAGCGTGTAAATGGTTCAATGTTTTGCAGGAACGAACTCGCCGTGAATGATCTTGGAACCGAGTGATTGTAGATGCCAGCCATTGGTGCCTTTCTGCAAGTCATAGCTTTTGTTTCGGTCCCACCATCCAATGCACCATTACCGGCACTGCCAAACATCCACCGCGACGTTAAGGGTAGGGCGCGTCACTCCGTGCGCGCCGCCGCATTAAAGACACTCCGCACGATGGCAATTGACGTGGGAGCTTCCGGGTTCGACGAAGCTCGCGCCTTTGGTTTCGGCCCACACCGGCGCGCACGGAGTGACGCGCCCTACCTGGGCGGCAGTCGGTCTTTTGGACGGTAAACCCATATCCAATCCTCGGCGCGTTCACACAAAGCTTTGCGGACGGGATTCATTAGAATGTAACTGGTCTTTTCAGCCAGTTCGTGGTGGTTGCGGAGGCGATGGTCGACAAAGTCCCGTTGCCAGTCCACGCCGTGTGTTCCGGCGACGTACTTTTTCCAGAGTTTGACGGCCGTGACCATTCCCGGATCGGGCGGAAACGAAATGATTGCGTGCACATGGTCGGGCATCAGCAGGCAGAGCCGGCAATGCCAGGCCAACTTCTCGTGGTTGTGCTTCATAGAGGCCAGCACCGCGTCGCCGGTATCCGCGCGGCACAATTGGTTTTTGCCGGGGGGCACGCATTTGATGGTGAGGAAGAACCAACTCCCTTCGGGGACCCATTGTGGAATGGTGTGTGGCAGTTTTTTGCGAACAGGCAATTCCATGCGCAAAGGTTAGAAGATGGATCGCGACACAGCAACGCTGAAAGGTAGGGCGCGGCACTCCGTGCGCGCCGGCGTTTGCCGAGACCAGGAATCAACTCCCGTTCGACTCTGAAACACCTCCCGAGTTCTGCTTCTCCGTGTCACAGCGAACTATGTCGCCTGTAACTGCTCATCACACCATTGAGAATCTCCATGCACCAACTCCATCGCTAGCGTCTGTTCGTAAGATCCACAACAAAGTTGGCCTCGATCGTCTGGTTATCATTCACGGTGATCGACTGGGTGACTCCAGCGCTCTTGTCGCGATGCGTTTTCAGATGGTAAGCTTCGAGGACATACTTACCCGTAGGAACATTCTTGATGCTGAAGTTGCCATTCTCGTCCGTAATGGCAAAGAAGGGATGGTCCACGACAAAAACGTAGGCAAACATCCAGGGATGAACATCGCATTTGATTCGGATGGGCAACTCAGCAACGTTAAAGCTGAAATTGAGCGGAGACGCGCCGGGCATCTGGGCTCGGTTCGATTCCCGGTTGCCACGGGCGGTCGGGGTGGGGTGGACGTTGTGCAGCACAGGATCGGAGTTTCCCACGCGGATGGTTTGTCTCACCATGGCTGCAGAAATGTAGGGTTCGTATTCGCAACCAACCTGGTTGATCAGGACGGGGGTGGTGGGAGGCGTGAATTGTTTTCCTTCGAGTCCGCTCCGGATAAATACGAACACGTTGGCGAGTCCGCCGTTGGTGGAAACAACGTAGAATTGTGTTTTTACCGGTTGCGAATGGAATCGGCTGCAATTCGGGTCGGCAGAGATGGCGTTATTTTGAATTTCGGGCGGCGGGGTGCCTTTTAAAACGACTTGGCCGCTGATGGTGGCGCCAAGGCCGGAGGCATTGTCGAATCTACCAGTTAAAGGAGCGAGTCCCCCGGAAACCATCGGAACTGGCGGAGTTTCAGCGACAGGGGTGACGACAGGTTGATCGTTTATAATGGGCACATCAGGGGGTGTCGGTGCGGGTAAACTTGCGACTGGCTTTCTTGCCACTACCTGGGCCAGCCTCGTCTTGGGTCTGACCGGAACAACCGGGAGCCCGGTTCAGGCGGAGCAGGGTCTTCCACAGCTTCAACAATTTCTGCCGCTGGCGCGGGATCCGTTGGCGTGGAAGACTTTTGAGAACTAATAGCACCAGGCAGCCAGCAATGGTTACCAAAGCCAGGGCAATAACCCAAAGCGGCCCATTAGCGACGTGAGTTGATTTAGGGGTGTCGGCCATTTTTCCTTCTAACACCGCATTTTGACGAAGGTTGCGGTCAACCTATTCGCCCCTAAGACGCCAGTCCCTCTGCCAAACCTGCAGTCCGGTGCCGCTCAGGATTTACAAAATCGCTCAAAAGCACCACCAAAGAGGTCTTTGACGTCCCGCTCCACTTCCGCGCGGGAAACCGGCCAGCCGTCCTGGCCCAATTCCAGGTATTTCTCGAGCAGGACGCGTGCAATGACTCGGCGGCTGTGTTGCCATTTATACACGATCTGGTCCAACACTCGCGCATCGGAATGCTGCGGCGTAAAGCTGGTGCCCAGCAGTTCAATACGCATGCGAGTCATCTCATCAATGATCGAAGGAATGTTGGTAAACCACCAGCAGCCAAAGATGTGAAGGTTGCGGAATTTACGAGCGAGCACGCAGAGTTCATGCTGATTCTCCCGGGCCAGCACCGTGGCGAGAAATTTGTTTTCGGGAAATTGCGCACAAAGGTTTTGCAGCATGGTGAGATCAGTCAGGCCGACGCCATCACCAGCCAATTTTAATTGCGGATTCACCGCCCGCTTTACACCCGGCATCAAGGCAAACGGCAGTCCGGTATCGCGACAATGCGGCAGAACGGCATGTTCGATGATGCTGGCAGACATAGTGTTCGCCGGAAACTGAAAATCCGGCGGCAGCGAAACCATGACATATTGGGCATTGATACGCTTAGACCAATCAGCCAGGAAACGGCGGATTTCGCTAAACGTCTTGCCGGAGGAAGGATTGGCTTCGACGTTGTAACCCCATTGCGCGAGCTTCGGCGCCACTTCAGGCCAGTTTAAGATAAGCGGGTCGATACGCAACGCCGCCGTGAACCGTTCGTCACGTTGAAAACCGCGCTCCCAGACCGGACGTTCCAAATCATCGAAAGGCGAGTTCGTCATGCAAATGGTTTTGACGCCGGCGAGCTGCATGCACTCAGTGATATGAGTGTCGAGCTTGCGATTGGCAAACCAATTACGGATCGATGGCAGGTCGTGCTTCTTTACATCCAAACCGAAGGCATGCAGCGTGGTTAAGACGCCACGGCAGGCCTCGGAGATGGGAGAATGTTCGATGAACAGGGAATTCCAGATGAGATCCGCCTGCTGGGTTTTGGAAAGCGCCCAGAATTTATCGTAGGGGAGGTTATGCTGACGAAAGGATTCCGCTACGAGATAGTGATAGACCAGTAACTCGTCAATGCCCCAGAGAAGTAATTCATTGAAAGCCGGTTCATACAAATGGGTATGGATATCGTAAACCGGCGTGGAAGCGACGATCTCTTCGACTTGAGCGGCGAAGGGCACCTGGTGTGCTTCTGACAAAATCGATTTCATCGGGTGAGCAGCGTAGGACGAATGGCAGGGGTATGCCAATAGAATTATAAATCAGGAAAGTGAGACCTATATCTTTTTGATGAGGCGCTTGGCACGGTGCACCCAGACCCGATCACGTTTCCGTTGAAAGGCAGGCGCATGCGCGTCGTCGGCGAGGATGTCTCTCAGTTCGGCGCGAGCCGGGTCCAGTTGATTTTTCGCCACGTAAAGTTCAGCGAGCTGGACCTTCGCTCGGGGATAGGAATGTTGGGACGTGACTCTCAACCAGACTTCCAACGCGGCATTCTGTTCACCAACTGCCGAAAGCGTTTCCGCCAGGGCCATCATGGAATAACCGTAATCATGTTTGGGATCTTCGTGGCAGACGCCCTCCAGCAGCGGACGGGCCTCCGCCGGACGTTTCAGGCGCAGCAAGGTTTGACCCAGGTGGGCCCGGGCATCGATATCTTTTGGATCGCGCTCCAGAGCGGCGCGATAGCAAGCCTCCGCCTTATCCAGTTTTCCCTGCTGGAAGTAGATGTCTCCCAAGTGGAAGTGGTGGACGGCGTTGTCGAGATGATGAATCTTGGCTTGGAGTTCCTTGATGCGTTTGCGTTTGGACGCTCCGGGCAGTTCGAAACCCCGGTTGGTGGAAATGGTATGGCGGTAAACGTAGAAAAAATACCAGATGCCTAACCCCATCAAAATCAACAGAACCCAAAGGTATTCCTTGTTGCGCCAGGCGTTGATCAGCATCCAGATTTGAAAGACGCCGAATACCAGCGCACTAAGGATTCCAAATACGGAACCGGAACCGGCATGCGCCAGCACTCGAATAAGGGTGAAAATGGAACCCATTGTTTTCCAAATCCTAATAAGAGCAATTTTAGGAATCAATTAACTTTTATGGTGAGAAAACAATGACCTCAGCCAACAAAGGCTGGTTACATGGTAGTTTCTGGGAGGTTGGAATAACTTAAGTTTATACAAATCAGCTTGTTTTCGGTGTCTCTTTAGATAAATGTTTGCAGGGTTTAGGCGATGAATCAAACACTGGTAGTAGTGCCAACTTACAATGAGCGGGATAATCTTCCACCGCTGGTGGAACGGTTGTTGAAGCTGCCTGTACCGGTGGACTTACTGGTGGTGGATGATAACTCACCTGATGGAACTGGTAAGCTGGCGGATGAGTTGGCTGCGAAGCACCCAGCGGTGCATGTGTTACATCGGCAGCAAAAGCAGGGTCTGGGGCGCGCATACTGCGCCGGGTTTACCTGGGCCCTGGAACGGGACTACGAGTTCATCATGGAGATGGACGGCGATTTCTCCCATAATCCGGATGATATTCCCCGGTTCATCGAGGCGGCGCAAAACGCCTACCTGGTTTTGGGTTCGCGTTATTGCAACGGCATTCGGGTGATTAACTGGCCGCTCAGCCGGTTGATGTTGAGCAAGGGAGCAGCCGAATATGTCCGCTTGATTACCGGCATGCCATTTACCGATCCAACTGGCGGCTTCAAATGTTTTCGCCGACGCGCGCTTCAATCTCTGGATTTGAACACCATTGAATCCAATGGTTACTGCTTTCAGATTGAGATGACGCACAAGATTTGGCGTCAAGGAATGCAGGTGGTCGAAGTTCCTATTATTTTTACCGACCGTTTTCAGGGGACGTCGAAAATGTCGGGTGGCATCATTAATGAAGCCTTGTGGATGGTCTGGAAACTCTGGTTTCAAAATGGATTGCGCCGCAGTCCACGAAGCAAAGTGCCGCCGCCTGAACCAATCAAGCAGGCCAACTCTCCCCAGCACGCCAAATAGGTTCTATTGCGAGCCTCGAACCAAAGTAAGTGGCATTGGCTCGACCGATTTAGTTAAGCAGGCGGTAAAAACTGGCTTCCAGCTTGCATGTCAGAAGGAATATTATGAAGTTTCAAGAAGGTTGAATGAAAGCACGAGTCCCAGCCATCCTGCTGTTGCTGGCGTACGTCAGTTTTCTGATCTGCCTGTTTGCAACGGAATCGAAACTGCCGTTGCAGGTGGCTACCCATTTCAATGGAGGCGGTCGTCCGGATGGATGGATGACACGGTTAATGTTTTTGAAGTTCATGGGAATCTTTGGCTTCATGTTTCCACTTCTCATTGTGGGAATTAATTTTCTAATCCGCTTCCTGCCGCAGTCCTCCTTCAACATGCCAAATCGAGGTTATTGGATGGCACCGGAACGACGGCCGCAGACATTCCGTTTCTTCCTGGACCACTCGCTTTGGCTCGCATTGTTCGCGGCTATGTTTGTCGCCTTCATTTACCTTTTAGTGTTACAGGCAAACTTGTCAATGCCGCCAAAGCTGTCGCTGCTGCCATTGCTGCTATCGATGGCTGCGTTTCTGCTCGGATTGTTGTGGTGGGGAGTCACGCTGATGCAACATTTTCGAAAGGTTGTCTGACGAATGAAAAATGCCAACGTCTTCGTGGATGTCGATCTCACGCTGGTGGATGCCAACGGAAAGTTGCTGGAGGGTGCCCGGGAAGGATTGACGAAATTGAAAGAGCAAGGATGCCACGTGTTTGTTTTGTCGAGCTGCGGAGTGAATTATTGAACCAAACGGTGGAATCGTGTGAAGATGAATGAACGCGACACCTGGCACGTCGGTTAGAGGCGATGGTTCCGATGGGATTAGCACTTTGAGTATTGATGATCGCGGATTAGGTTTTTAAATATGAGTAAATTGGGATTGAAGAATTTGGCGGTGTGCAGTTGGTCGTTGCAACCAAAGAGTCCGGAGGAATTGTTTCGGGGGCTGGCAGTAATTGGTCTGAAACGCCTGCAAATCGCGCTGGACCCATTGCGAGAATCGCCGCAAGTATGGGGGAAGTTTTCAGAACTCTGCCAGGCGGAAGGAGTTGAGTTGGCATCAGGAATGTTCGTAACGGCGGGTGAGGATTACTCGACACCGGAGACAATCAAACAAACTGGTGGCGTAGTTCCTGATAACACGTGGGAGGAGAATTGGCGGAATATCCAGGCAGATGCAGAAGTCGCGGCGAAGTTGGGAGTAAAACTCGTTACTTTTCATGCGGGTTTTCTTCCGCATGAGGCGACCGATCCCGATTTTAATAAACTCCTCGACCGCATCGCCACGATTGCGGACCTGTTTGCGGCAAAAGGAATCGACCTTGGATTTGAAACCGGGCAGGAAACCGCGGAGACGTTGAAGAGCTTTTTGCAACAGTTGGACCGGAAAAATGTGGGCGTAAACTTCGATCCGGCAAACATGATTCTTTATCAAAAGGGCGATCCCATCCAGGCGTTGCGCGTGCTGGCGCCATGGTTGAAGCAGTGCCACATCAAGGATGCCACTAAAACGAAGGTGCCTGGTAATTGGGGTGAAGAAGTCCCCGCTGGAACGGGCCAGGTGGATTGGAAGGCGTTTTTCCAAACGCTCGAGGAACTTGGATTCGAGGGGAACCTGTGCATTGAACGTGAAGCCGGAACTCAGAGAGTTCAGGACATTCGCACGGCGCGCCAGATGGTCGAAGCGATTTTGCAATAAACATATGATCAAGATCGGCATTGTGGGTTTGGGCTTTATGGCGGTGACGCACATCAAGGCCTATCGGAACGTTGGCGGGGTGAGGATCGGCGCGTTATGCAGCCCAAGTGGAAAACATTTGGATGGCGATTTCTCCGATGTGGCCGGAAATATTGGCAGCAATGAGCCGATCCGATTGGACATGCTCCACATCAAACCATACCGGATTTTCAACGACATGATTGCGGACCCCGCGATTGACATGATCGATATTTGCGCTCCGACTGCGGCGCATTCCGAACTGGCCATCGCCGCTCTCAGGGCGGGCAAGCATGTGCTGTGTGAGAAGCCACTGGCACGGACGAGCAAGGATGCGAAGGCGATTGCGGAAGCCGCGAAGTCGGCAAAGGGCTACTTCATGCCGGCGATGTGCCTGCGTTTCTGGCCGGAGTGGGCGTGGTTGAAACAGGTGATTGATAAGGGAGATTACGGCAGGGTGCTGGCAGCACGATTCCGGCGTGTGGCTGAACCGCCGGGCTGGGGACAAAAGAACTACATGAATGGCGCTCAATCGGGCGGAGCACTATTTGATCTGCATATTCACGACACCGATTTCGTGCAATTCTGCTTTGGCAGGCCGAAAAGCGTCTTCTCCACCGGCTATAGCAAAATGAGCAATGCCATCGACCACGTGTTGACGCAATACCAAGTGGCATCTGGTGCCATTGTTTCAGCCGAGGGAAGTTGGGCGATGACCAAAGGCTTTGGATTCAACATGGCCTATACCGTGAACTTTGAACGAGCCACAATCGATTATGACATGTCACGGGGAGAAAACGCCTTGCGCGTGGTTGAGGAAGGTCAGGAACCTCGAATCGTGAAATGCGAGGGATTGGATGGTTATGTCGGCGAGCTAATCTATTTTGCAAAATGCATTGAAAATCAGACGCCACCGCAAATGGTTACAGCGGCTGATGGTGTCAGCTCCGTCGAGATTTGTGAAGCAGAAGAGGAATCGGTGAAGAAGGGCCTCGCGGTGAACTTGGCATAAAGGATACGGCGGCCGCAGTTGACAGGAAAGCAAAGTGCGATAGTTTTTGTTTCAACTCAACCTAAACCAAACTTATGAAGATTAACCTTATTCAAATTGTTTCTCTGGCAGCCGTCATGTTGATGGCCGGTATTTCCACAGGCTTCACTGCCGATAATAAAATTCCCGCAGTGGGCGACAAGGCGCCGCTGGTTGAGGGCAAGGATCAGGATGGAAAGACCTGGAAACTCTCCGATGAGATCGGCAAGAAAGCGGTGCTGTTGTATTTCTATCCCAAGGACAACACCCCTGGTTGTACCAAGGAAGCCTGCGGTCTGCGCGACCACATGAGCGACTTGAAGAAGGAAAATGTTGAAGTCATCGGCGTCAGTTTTGACTCGCTGGACAGCCATCAAAAGTTCATCTCCAAGTTCAGCTTGAACTTCCCATTGCTGGCGGACACGGACGGCAAAATTGCGGATGCCTACGGTGTGCGCATGGAAGGCAAAAACATGGCGCGACGCGTCAGCTTTCTCATCGGCCTCGATGGGAACATTAAGCATATAACCGATGACAAGGACGCGATGGTGCATTTGAAAGAAATGCAGGAGGCAGTGGGTCAGTTGGCGAAGAAGTAAGTTATAAAACGAAACCTCGATCTTGGGCCGGCAGATGAACGTTTGCCGGCTTTTTTTATGGAACAACGCAATAGCAAAAGCGGAACTGAGAATGCCACACGGTATTGGCTGCAGCGCACTTAGGCATCGATGTCATTGTATGTCTGTAGCTCGGCTTGCCAAAAACTGAAAATACTTCGGGTCGTCCTCATCGAAAATCTCGCGGCCTTCACCCATGTAAGCCCGCATCAACTCATCGGCGGCACGCTCAAAATTGCCAATCTCGAACTGGCACTGACCAAGACGTAAATGAATAAACGGATTACCAATCGCTCCGGGACAACGCATCGCGTACGACAAATTGTCGCGTCCAGCAACATAGTCTTCGCCGAGATAATTCGCGTCACCTATCGCAACCAAAATCCACGTGGCAGCGTTCCACTCTGTCTTGGGCTCTGGAAGCAAATCCCAAGCAGCCCAGTAACTCGCTACTGCATTTGGGTAAGCCTGTCGCTCCGCGTGCTCATCGCCGACGGCGCAAAGCCGCTTGATCTCGCCGTAAATAGAATCGGGTAGCTCTGCCATACGCGAAATGTCGAACGCTCCCTCAAGATATAATTCGGCGGTTTAAGTTAGTCATCATCATCCACTTTTGGATGAGCAAACACAAACGCAGCGCGGGTGGGTGCGGGCATATGACTGTTGGCACCGCGGACGGAGCGCCAGATGATTTCGTTGAGAAGGTAATCGTCGGCGGCGTCTTCTTTCGCGAAGTTCATTTTCTGAGACATCTTGCTGCCCCAGCTCAGCTTTGTGTTCTTCTCGTTCAGGTCGAAGTTTTCAGGCAGACAATCGTAAGGGCGGACATCGGGTTGAGCTTGAAATGATTTATACATTGGAGTGGCGGAAAAGTCGTACTGCGTCATGGGCTTGAGGCCGAGGATCAACTCCATTGTGCGCAACATGCTGCTGGTGGAATACATCGTCGAATCCACCGAACCATGTTTGATATAAGGGCTGATTGCAAAGGCAATGGTGCGATGAGCATCCACGTGGTCAGGGCCGTTTTGAGCGTCATCTTCAACCACGAAGATGGCAGCCTGCGGCCAGATTTTTGAATGACTGATGGCTTCAACGATCCGGCCGAGTGCGAAGTCATTATCAGCCACGTATGCCGCCGGCGTGGGTCTGCCTGGCAGGGCACCGGACGTATGATCACTGGGCAGGCGAATGATCTGCAGGCGAGGCATGTTGCCTTCGGCATCAAAGCGTTTAAGCTCCGAAATAAACCGGTCGGCGCGTTTTTGATCCGAGTAATCCATATCAAAGCCGCGATACCAAAGGTCAAAATGATCTTTCAGTGCTGGGACTCGACAGATGTTGGGAGAATCAGGAGTCGGGCCGTCCAAAATAAATTCGCCAAAAGTGCGATAGGTAATGCCAGCTTCGCGTGCGCGGTCCCAGATGTAGCCATTGACTGGCTCGGCGATGGGGAACCGGCCTTCGGAGGGGTAGGTAAATTTTTTGATGCCACCGGGGCGATAGTGAAGTGGCCAGGTCTTTTCAACGAAGTCGGTGGCATAAGCTGCCATGGACCACTCGTGACCATCGGCACTCACCTCGGCATCAGCGTAGAAATTATCCAGCAGCACGAAGTCGCGGACAAGTCGGTGATGGTTGGGTGAATTCTTTTCGGGAAAGAGGCAGAGTTTCGGATCGCCGTTTCCTTGTGGCAGATCGCCGAAGACCTGGTCGTAGGTGCGGTTCTCCTTTACGATGTAAAAGACATATTTGATCGGGCTGGGATCTCCTACTCTGATGGGAATGGGATTGCCGGACTCGGGAGCGGCCTGGCTCACGCTTTTCTGCGGAGTGCAGAGAAAGGCTTGCTGCGTCCAATCCGCCAACTGGTTCTTGAACTGTTTTCCTTTCGGCAGATCGATGATGCTCAAGGAGCCTTTGAGGAATTCCGAGATTGTTTGAGTTTCAGATGTCGTTTTTTTACCTGGTCCAGGACCCTTGGGATTGGCCTTGGATCTGGTTCCTTTCGCACTGGCCACCAGCAGATGTTTGCCATCGGGGGTGACGCGGACCGAAGTGGGATACCAACCCACCGGGATGAAACCGAGCGAATGACTCTTGCGAACAACACTTACATCAAAGACCGCGATGTTGTTGTTATCCGCATTGGCGACGAACAAAAAGTTTTCGTCCGGGGACAAAGCCAGGCTGTTGGGCGTGGAGCCAGGGAGTTGATTGGGAGTGAAGGAAGAAGACAATGTTTGCAGAGTCTTGCCATCATCCGTATCGATGACGGTCACAGTATTGCGGTTGGCATTCGCGACGAAGAGGAACTTGCCGTTTTTGGTGAGCAACATTTCGTTCGGATGCTCGTCGGTGAACCATTTGGTAATGACTTCGTTATTGCGGGTATCGATGACAGCAATGCAGGCCTGGGCCCATTCGCTGACATAAAGGCGGTGACGGCGGTCATCAATGCGGCAGGCGTATGGAAAAGCTGCCTCCAGATTTTCCGGTTCCAGGAGTCCGTGATAGCGTTTGACAATCGCGGAGAAATCGGGGTCAAGCAGGCCTTTATCTTCGGGCTTAATACTGCGGTCCTGGGCGAAGGTCTTGTCCGGAGCCAGCACTATCTCAAGCAGATTTGTGCGTTTGGAAAGGTCGACTCTGGAAACGGTTTGTCCCCAGAGATTGGCCGCATAAAGTGTTTGCGCATCTCCAGAAATTGCGAGGCCGCTGGGAACCCCGCGACGACTTGGTTTGCGGAGGGGTATCGCCGGTCCTTGCTTTAACGCGCCATCGGTAAAGTCATAGACATGAACCGTTTCATCACGCGAGCCACTGCAATAAAGACGGCTGCCGGAGTGGGAAAATTCCAAACCATAGAAGGCGTCATTTACCAGCTGGCGAGAGGTGATCTTTTCCGTTTTGAGATCGACAATTACAATTTCCTGATCCTTGGTGCCACAATGCAGGATGGCAATGTAACGGCCATCCGGATGCATAGCCATGTTGACCGGAGTGTTGCCGAGTTCGATTTGCCGCCCAACTGGACGCAGTGACCATTGATTTGGCAGGAGGATTGAACCGTCCGGCTTGGGTCCGGGAAGGTCGGTGGTTTTGGACATCGGCTGCAACGCGAAGTTGGGCCATGTCGTCACACACAGGACACCGAGAAAAATGCTCGTAAAAATACTTCTCATAAACGGCAGATATTTGCGATCTGCTCCAGATTAATAAGATTGGGCAAATGAAGCCACCTCAATCGTCGTCGTCCTGCCTGGGATGAGCAAAAACAAACGAGGCCCGGACGGGAGCGGGCATGGGATTGGCCTCTCCCATGACGGCCTGCCAGATCACTTGATTGAGGAGAAGGTCATCCACTGCATCTTCCTTGTTGAAATTCATGTTGCGGGAGAGCCTGGCGGCCTTGCCGAACGGGAGATTATGTTCATGCAGCTTCACTTGAGCTGGCAGTGAGGTATAGGGTTGCAGGTCTGGTTCCGTTTGAAATGCGTTATAGAGCGGCGCGGCTGCGGCATCAAATTGGCTCATCGGCTGGAGGCCAAGTATCAGCTCCATGGTTCGCAGCATGCTGCTGGTTGAGTACATGGTGGAGTCCGTTTTGTGATGTTTGGTGTAGGGGCTGATGACGTAGACGGTGCTGCGATGAGCATCGACGTGGTCGGGACCGTTTTGGGCGTCATCTTCCACCACGAAGATGGCGGTCTGTGGCCAGAATTTTGAATGGCTGATTCCTTCCACGAGAATGCCGAGGCCAAGATCATTGTCGGCAACATAGGACGTTGGAGTCAGCGAACCGACGGTGCCGCCATGGGTGTGATCGTTGGGCAGTCGCACGACCTGGAGGCGTGGCATGTCACCTTGCGCCTCGAAACGTTTTAGTTCCTGAAGAAACCGGGCGGCGCGTTTCGTATCCGGATAATCGAGATCGAAACTGCGATATTCAGGATCGAAATGGCCTTCGAGCGCCTTGACTCGGGCGCGAGCCGGGTGACCGTCTTTGGCATTGGCGATAAACTCGCCGTAGCTACGGTAACTCACGCCGGCTTCGCGGGCGCGATCCCAGAGGTAGCCGTTGGCGGGAAAGGCGGCTGGAAAATTGCCTTCGGATGGATAGGGATATTTTCCACGGCGATTGTGGCCATAAGTCAGCGGCCAGAATTTCTCAACAAAATCCGTTGCGTAAGCGCCCATGCTCCATTCATGACCGTCGGCACTGACTTCGCTATCCACATAAAAATTGTCGAGCAGGACAAATTCACGCACCAGCTTATGTTCATTGGGTGTGACCTTTTCAGGGAAGAGGCAGAGTTTGGGATCTCCATTGCCTTCCTTTATGTCGCCCAGCACCTGGTCATAGGTTCGATTTTCCTTGATGACGTAAATGCAATATTTGATGGGAGAAGGGTCGCCAGGTTTAAGCGGGATCGGGCTGTCAGCGGGACGACTTGCGCTGACGCTGGAGTCTGATTTTAGTGGGCTGCAATGATAGGCCTGGGCGGTGTAGGCGGCGAGTTGTTCGGCGAATTTATCCCGCGATGAAGGAATTTCGATAATGCTTAAAGTTCCCGTGAGAAGCCTGGCGATGTATTGGGGATTGCCGGAGGATTTGACGCCGGGGTTTGGACCACCGGGATTCGCTTTGGGCAGGATGCCCTTGCCATTGGCGACGAGCAGGTAACGGCCATCCGGTGTGACCCGGACAGAGGTGGGATACCAGCCGACGGGGATGAAGCCGAGCGAATGACTCCTGCCCGGGTCGCTGACATCGATTACTGCCACCATGTTGTTATCGGCGTTGGCAATGAAGAGGGTTTTTTCATCCGGGGAGAGCGCGAGACTGTTGGGTGTTGAGCCGGGAGGAGTGTTGGGATAGAGGGCGGCCCAGATGGTTTCGATTGGTTGACCGGTTTCAGTATCAATAACGCTTACGGAATTGCGGGCGGAGTTGGCCACGAACAGCAGCCTGCCTGATCTGGTCAGTAACATTTCGTTGGGATGTTCCTCCGTCGGCCAGTTGGCGATGATCCTGTTTGATGCCAGGTCGATCACGGCGACTTTGGCCTGAGCCCAGAGGCTGACGTAGAGTCGATGGCGTTTTGTGTCCACGCGACAGGCGTAGGGAAATGGGTCAGTGGAAAGGACTTTATAGAGATCGGCTTCGTCGCGCTTGGTGGCGGCGGCAGTTTCGAAATCGGTGGAAGGTCGGATCTTTGGATACGCAGTCGATGCGGCGTTCGTGGTCAGTGCGAAATCGGTAACAGTGGCTTTGCCGATGAGATTGACCTGACTGACGCGCTGGCCCCAGATGTTGGCGACATAAAGGCGTTTGGCGTTGTCATCGATGGCGATGCCCGCGGGCACGCCGCGATCGCTTGAATTGCGAATGCGGATATGGTGATGATTGGAAAGATCGCCGTTGTTGAAATTAAAACAATGGATGACTTCATCACCCGCGCCGCTACTGAAAAGTTGCCGGCCATCCCTGGAAAACTCGATGCCATAGAAGGCTTCATCGAGTTTTGTGTGCGAGACGATTTTGCCATCAGGGATTTGGACAATGATGATTTCGTGGGTGCTGTAACCGGTGTTCAAAACCGCGGCGAAACGGCCGCCGGGGTGAACGGCGATGTTGATGGGCAAATCGCCGACATCCACCTGATGACCGGTGGGATGCAACAGCCATTGATTGGGCAACTGGACGAAGCCGTCGCTGCGCGAGCCGGGAAGGGGACCATGGACGGAGAGCGGAGCGATGGATTGTGCGGGTGGCATGTGAGTGGAAGGCCCACTGCAAGCCACAAGCAACAAGGGCAGAAACCAGACTGCGATTTTCAAACTACTTTGCATAAAAAACAAATTTTGACTATTCCACAGACGTCATTGCCATTTATTTATTTAAATTGCACGTGACAATTTGGTGACGGGGAGAAAGAAAGAGGTTTCTTGAGTGGGCCAATCTTGAACGTCGGGGAATTGTTTATCGAGTGGTTGGTAAAATTTTCACTGGGCCGATTTCGAAATACTGGTTCTTTCAGTAAAGGGGGGCTAAACCAGCGTATTACTGATTCAATTTAACTTCTTTCCATCGCAAAAAGGATACTCTTCTTTGAATTTCTCAAGATTCCTATCACCAGAATAGAGCAGTTCTGTGGCACGTTCAGCCATAGGAATGTTATTGTGATTTCCAATGGCCTTGGGTTTGCTAGAATCCGGTAATTCCATCCACCAAGCAATACAAGTTGCGATGGCAGGGGATTTAAGAGAAAGAAAATGTGCCGAGGAATACTAGAAGAGCTTTCGGATCAACCCTAACCTTGGAGCTATCAAATTCAAAATTATGAAAAACAACCATCGTTGTTGCCTTGTTAATACCAATTCGACTCGCCGCCTGGATTACAGATTCGGTGTAAGAATCCGACCAGGAAAAACCGTTAACCAGATTTTGAATACTTTCTGAACTTTCTTCGACGGTTGATTCAGGCAGATTGAGCTCATCCAGCAAGAAACCAAAATCCAATTCAAACTGTCCGCCTATGCTGAGATATGAATCAAAATCATCATAAGTAGCAAAATCTCCAATCCATACCGATACTTTACCGCCCTTTTGAAAGGATTTGTAATTGAGCATAAGTTATCTGTGAAAGCTACCAAAAACTGGTGTCCTCGAATCTATGGATTTCATTCCTGGATTGCAACTCAGGTGCATAAATTTATCTGGATCTTTGCTTTCAGCATATGCACTTGCAGCCGGTCAAGCGATGTTGATGACCTCGATCTTGCCATCCAAAGCGCGGCGGAAGGCATGGAGGCATTGTCCCTCACTGTTCATGAACTGAACGGTGACTGCTTTTTTGCCTACGTGCAGGTGGGTGAAGCCGAGAATTTTTTCGGTATATCCACGGCTGGATTCTTTCACATCGTAAAGCCCCGCTCCACCGGCGCCCGTGACAATGAAACTCGTCTGATAACCTTCCACCTGCAGGTGCTGCAGATTGTGATCGTGGCCTGAGAGGTAAAACGAAATGTTGTTCGACTCGAAGTAGCCGGCCCACTCCTGGATCAAGCGCTCGTTATCCGTCCGTTTGGCGGTCTCCGTGAACAGTGGATAATGACTGATGACCCAGCGCCAGGGCGCTTTGGTTTCCTTTTGGATTTCCGTCTTCAAGAATTTGCGTTGATCCAATTTCTCCTGCGGCGTCAATCCCCACTCGACCATGTTGCCGTCGAGGAAAATGATCTTCACCAATGGGTTTGCCGGGCTTGGCAGTTCCACGGAGTACCAACGATTTGGCATTTTCCACCGGGAGGCGGGATTTTGCGCTGCGTAGTCCAATTGAATCTGTGTCTTGGCGCGGCCTTGTTTGGAATCGTATTGTGGGCCGTAGTCATGATTGCCCAGGCAGGCGTAAAACGGGCAGTTCAAGTATTCCTTGGAATACATGTCTTCGAAATGGCGGCCGAAGCGTTCCGCTTCCAGCTTGCCATAGAAATTGTCGCCCAGGGCGAGGACGCCGTTCAGCGGCTTATTCAGTTTTTGCGCGAAGGTGGCCATCTGCTTTGCCACGGCCGTCTGGTTGGCATTGCCGGTGCCGTAATCTCCCAAGGCAAGCAGATCAAGACCTTCGTCGGCAAATGAAGTGGCGGGCGCAGTGGCCGCCAGGGCGGGCAGGCTGCGGATCGTCAATAGACTGCTGGCGCTGAAAAGGATCGTGCGGCGAATTGCCTCGCGTCGGGAAATGAGTGAGTTGTTCATGAGTATCAGTTACGCGATCGCCAACGCCTGGCGCGCCAGACATAATGACGTTTCTGCGGGCGTCGAGATTACAAAAGATTTCACCAGAAGGCTGCGATGTGAATCAAATATATTTTGTTGGCCAAGGCCAACCAAATGTGAAATAGGTGTTCACGGAGCATTGGAGTCGTTGGTCGCCTACGCTGGAGTGGGTGAGGGTTGAATTGGATCGCGGGCATTTTTAGGGAGCGAGCAGCAGCTCATCCTTACCCAAAACGATGGCTGGCGCATAGGATAGGTTGCCTTGGCCGCGTCCGCGGATTGGCTCGATGGACTGTGCGTAATCAGCGATGGTGTTAGAATTCCAGGTCCTTCCGCACGGGCACCAGCGTCATTCCACCAATGAATTGATTGCTGGCGCACGGAACTGGAGGCTCATTTGGAAAATGGCGCAATTCTTCTCTTTTGGTAATCTAACTGAGTGTGCCGCCTTGCCTTATGGCCTTGGGTGGGGCAGGATGAGAGCGGCTGTGGCGGAAAACCAGCCAAATTTGGTGAGTTAAAACCGCATGAATCATAACACTACATTTTCAGATTACGTCGTGCGACTGCGCGGCTTCATTCGTTATTGTGCAACGGCGGATGAGGCATTGGAATCGCTTGGAGGGGAGTTGGAAGCATCTTTTCAGCAGTTTGCGATGGAACTGTTTGCGCTTCAGTTTGTGCAGGTTCCGGCCTACCGCAAGTTTTGTGAGGCACGGAAGGTTACGCCGGAGATTGTGCGGCAATGGCAGGATATTCCTGCGATGCCAACTGCAGGGTTCAAGGAATTGGAATTAACCAGCATCCCTTCAGAGGAGCGGGTGCGCGTATTCCATTCCAGTGGCACAACGGAGCAGAGGCCAAGCCGGCATTTCCATAGTGAGGAGTCCATCTCCGGCTATGAGAGTTCTTTAATTCCGGCATTTAAGGCGCACCTGCTGCCGGAGGAGGATGGCGCAGAGCTCGAATTGATTGTGCTGACGCCACCGCCGCATTTGGTGCCGAATTCGTCGTTGGTGCATATGTTTGAAACAGTGGGGCGTGAATTTGGATTCCGCAGTTCATATTTTACCGGAGAGATTGGATTGGATGGCGCGTGGAGCCTGGAGGTGGAGAAGACGCGGGGTTTATTGAATGAGGCAATCATGGCAAATCGCCCGGTGCTGCTGCTGGGAACGGCGTTTAGCTTTGTGCACCTGGTGGATGGGTTGGGAGAGAGGAACATTACGTTGAAGCTGCCGGTGGGATCGCGAGTGATGGAGACGGGCGGGTATAAGGGGCGGTCGCGCAGCATGCCGAAGGAAGAGCTGCATCGATTGATTTCAAAATACCTCCATGTACCGGCTGAACGCATTGTGTGCGAGTATGGCATGAGTGAATTGAGTTCCCAGGCGTATGATTTGAGAGTTCCGGGGGCAAAGTCCCAGGTCCAAAGTTTACGGCGTGTCTTTCATTTTCCACCGTGGACGCGAGTGCAGATTGTTTCACCTGAGACCGGTCGCGAGGTGAAGGAGGGTGAAACAGGATTGATTCGTATTTTTGATTTGGCGAATGTTCGTTCTGTGATGGCGATACAAGCAGAAGACTTGGGCGTTCGACGCGGCGACGGTTTTGAACTGATCGGCCGCGCCGCCATGGCTGAATCACGCGGTTGTTCCTTGATGAGCCTGTAATCATGAAAAATAAATCCTTTTTAGCATTATTGCTCCTGTTCCCTTTGATAACGCTCGTAATTTGGGTGGCTTGGGGAATTTTTCATTTTCCGAAGTTGAAGCCGGGACAGATTGAATCAGCGAGTCCAACGAATGGCATTACCACAACCAACGCACCCACTGAAAAGGCACCAGGGAAATAGATGGGCGCGCAAAGGAGTCATAAAGTCAGGACGCTCTGGTTGTCGGGTGTGTTGCACGCGTTTACGCATCTGTACCAGATGGCATTGATTCCGTTGTATCTATTGATCCAACGCGATTTGAAATTGAGCGGGGTGGAGCAGGCGACACTATTGGTGACGGTGATGGGAATTTCTTATTTTCTGCCGAGTTATCCGATGGGGGTCATGGCGGACAAATTCAGCCGCAAGAAACTGATGGCGATTGGGCTGGCGATCAATGGGCTGGGATTCGTTTGTCTGGGATTGTCGCCAAATTATGCATGGGCGCTGGCGAGTGTGGTCATCGCGGGATTTGGGGGAAGTTTTTACCATCCGGCGGCGACGGCGTTGGTGGCACGATTATATCCGGAGAAGACCGGGAAGGCGTTGGGGTTGGTGGCGATTGGAGCAAGTGTGGGGTTTTTCGTGGCCCCGATTTATTCGGGTTGGCGCGCAGAGATGACGGGGAGCTGGCGGCATCCGGTGGTGGAGCTTGGGGTAATGGGCATTATTTGCTCGGGTATTTTTTATTGGTTGGCTCAGGAGGAGCAGGGTGGCGGGGTGGAGTTGGTAACGAACCGCGCGCCGCGGACAAAACTCTTTCCGACTGGAGCGTTGTGGGCATTTTTTTTGGTGATGGCGTTTGCGTTCAGCTTGCGTGATTTCGCAGGTGCGGGTATGGGCAGCCTGGGTTCGTTATTCTTGCAGAAGGCGCATGGGATGAATCCTGGAAGCACAGGCTTCATGCTATCCGGCATTTACCTGGCATCGGCGATCAGTAATCCGTTATTTGGGCATTTGAGCGATAAAGGGCGGGTGCGTTGGGGAACTGCATTGCTATTGCTGGCCATGGTGTGCATAGCTTCCTTCCCTCATGTGCCTCGTGCCTTTATGTTTGTCATGTTGAGCGCGTATGGATTTTTCTTCATGGCTTCCTATCCGGTGATCGAAGCAGCGTTGATGGAGTCGGTTCCTGACCACGTGCGCGGGCGTGTGTTTGGATTGTTCATCACTTTTGGCGGGTTGTTTGGGAACATTTCTCACTGGGCTGTGGGTGTGATGGTAAAGCATTTAGGGCCGAGAGGATCAGAGGTAAGCTCCTACTTTCCGATTTATAACTTGCTGGCGTTTATGGTGCTGGCATCCCTGGTCGGGCTGCCCTGCCTACATGCCATTCGAAAGAGGGAAGGACGGGAAAAGCAGCATGAAGTCAAGACGGCGCCAATCCTGAATCCGGAATCTCCAGTCACATGAACTTGCCAAATTATTTTTTAGCTGATCTGCCGCCCGAGGCGACCTTCAGTCACCAAATGATTGAGGACGCGTGCCGGACGTTGAAGCGGAATCGCGAGCAGTATCTGACGAATCGCAACACGGCAAGTTTGGTTCGATTGATTGCGAGTGTTTGTGATAACTGGCTGGACCCGGAATATCCGTTTCGCAAATACGCATTGCACCATGGGCCGAAGGAGACGGGGTTTTCAGCGGCAATATTGGCGGCTGGTTTGGACGGATTTTTCAAACAAGTTACGGCAGAAAGTTTGAATGCGCTGATGGTGCAGGAGTTGGGACACGCACGGCGTTTGGATGAACCGTGCGCCACGAATGAAGAATTGAAAGCGCAACGGGCGGCGATGGTGACCGGGCCGGAGCTTTTGGTGCATATCACGGGTGGATGCCTGCCGAATCCAGTGTTGACGAGCATCATCCTAGGCTTGCTGGTGCGTTCGGCACAGTTTGTAAAATGTGCGAGCGGGACTTCCTTCCTGCCGCGATTGTTTGCGCATTCGTTGTATGAAGCGGATGGAAAGCTGGGATCGTGTTTGGAGATTGCCGAGTGGAAGGGTGGGAACGCGCATCTGGAGAAAGCATTGTTTCATGAAGCGGATTGTGTGACGGCGACGGGGAACGACGAGACTTTGGCGGAGATCAAAAAACATGTGCCATCCAGGACACGTTTCCTAGGCTATGGGCATCGCGTGAGTTTTGGATATGTGACACACCAAGTGCTGTCCAGCTTTAGCTTTAAGAAAGTCGTGGCCCGGGCGGCGAATGATGTGGTGGCGTGGAACCAATTGGGTTGTTTGTCACCGCATGTGATTTATGTTGAGACTGGTGGGAGCATGTCGCCCGAAGGTTTTGCGGAGATGCTGGCCGAGGAACTGGCGAAGCGGGAGCAATCCGAGCCGAGGGGAGATTTGCCGCCGGAGTCGGCCGCGACGATTTCATCGCGGCGCGCGTTCTACGAAGTGAGAGCGGCGCATTCGCCGGAGACACGACATTGGTGCAGCGAGAATTCAACGGCCTGGACGGTGATTTATGAAGCTGAACCGAGGTTTCAGTTGTCCTGTTTGAACCGTTTTATTTATGTAAAAAGTATCACGGGATTAACGGAGGCGTTACAAAATGCCGATACGGTCCGGGGCAAGGTTTCGACGGTGGGACTGGCGGCGACGGAGGAGCGGATGCAGGAGATGGTGACGCAGTTGGCGAACTGGGGAGTGACGCGGGTGTGTCCATTGGGGAAGATGCAAGAGCCGCCTTTTTTGTGGCGTCACGATGGCCGGCCGGCGTTGGGAGACTTGGTAACGTGGACGGATTGGGAGCAGACGTGAAATTGCGAATTACAATTTTCGAATTGCGAATGAAAGGCAGGGGCGCGCGGGTTTGAAGATTTTGGTAATGATTTTTGCAGTGATAGGAAATTGATTTTGAATTTATGAAGATGGAATTGAGAAAAACTTTTCAGTTTGAAGCGGCGCATTTGTTGCCGGGATTGCCGAAGACGCACAAATGTCGCCGTCTCCATGGACACAGCTTCAAGGCGGAAATCGTGGTGTCAGGTGAAGTGGATCCGAAGCTGGGCTGGGTGATGGATTACGCGGAAATTTCAGCGGCTTTCAAGCCGATCTGGGAGAAACTGGATCATCATTATTTAAACGAAATTCCCGGATTAGAGAACCCGACGAGCGAAATTTTGGCAATCTGGATTTGGAAGAAACTGAAGCCAAAGCTGCCGCAGTTGAGTGAAGTCGTGGTGGCGGAGACGTGCACGGCGAGATGTGTTTATAGAGGGGAATAAAGGGAGTTCCAAGGTTTGATCTCAGATCGTGAAGGCGGAATTTTTAACCGCGTCAATGACCACATAGAACTACCAATTGCCGTAATAATAACCGGCATAGCTGGCGGCTTGGTTGGTTCTCATTTGGTCAATTTTCTTCCAGGCTACCGAGCCATCCAAGTAACCAATGTTTCCGCCGACGGCGCCAAGGTCCTTCGCGTTTTGGCCCACAGCAGTGTAAACAAATGCGGAACCATTGATTACCAGGGCTCCGTTTTTCCGGTGGGCAATCACATGAAAACCATCTGCAGGAGACCAATGGTTTGCATCGGCGATGATTATGTTCGTGCCAGACTCAGTAGTTTTCACAGGGGAATGCCAGGGATAATCTGCAGCACCAGGGGGAACAGCATCGCCTAAATACTGATAACCGATCAGATAACCATAATTGGCATTGTAGCGATTTAGGACGTTGGTATTGAAGACAATGTTTGGGCAATCCATTATCTGAATATTGCCGGAGTATTCAACAAGGTTGGTCCAGCCAAGAAGGGACATGCGCACGGCATGCCATGCATTTGCGTTCTTCGGTTCCCGGCCGGAAGGCACCTTGTCCTGGAAATCATTTCCGTACATGTGCAGGGCGAGAAGTGCCTGGTGCAGGTTACTCTGACACGCAGCGCGTTTGCCTTTTTCCTTGGCAGTGGCGAGCGCGGGAAGGAACAGGGAAGCCAAAATGGCAATGATGGCAATGACGACCAGCAGTTCGATCAACGTGAAGGCGACGGTCTCTAATCTGCTCTGCTTACGAATGGATCTCGAGGGCATATGGGTAAGGAGTCGAAATCTTTCGTTAATACAATCTGATTTTAAATGTTTTGAATCAACTAAAATGTGCGCCTGGCTATCACGTCAGAGTAAGATGGAGTGGACACCACGGAGGCACAGGAGGCTTGGAAGAAAAGACATGGAAACGCGGTTCCCGTATGCAGCGTCGTTTCCGCAAAAGTCTTCTGGACGAGAAGTTTACATGAATTACACTGCTTTTCAGGTAATATTATGGTTTAGACAAAGTCGTGCATGTCATAATTCTGAATGCAATATCATGGAGTTGTTATGGAGTCACTGAAGACAATTGAAATGATTCTTTGGTTTAATATTGTGGTGGCTGTTCTCTTTGGAACCCTGCTCATATTGCTGATCCGACGTCGCGACCTCTGGCTTCGCTATACTGCCTCCGAGGCAGCATTCAACCTTCGTCTTCGGTCTCCTCAACGACTCGTGGACGCAATTCGCCGTTTTGAAGAGAGCCGCGCATTCATTTGCTGCATTGGAGTCGTGCTTGCCTTCAGCCTGTTCGGTGCGGTAGTGAGCGGACGCGTCTACAAGCATACCAGCGACAGAATAAAACTTTTGCGACCAGCAAGCCGAAAGGTTTCGATGCACCAGGATGAACATTGGTTTCAAGTTGGACAGAGCAACCCCGGAGTTCGAATTTCATGAGGCTGGTTTCCTCGCCAAAGCGTGCATGTAACTCAATGTGGCATCTGTGTGCCGAATGGACACGCTTTGTCGAACCATGCATTTCATTGTCACGAGTATAAGGTAGGAAATCTCGCTGGTTGTTTTATCGCGGAGGGAAAGGGCGCATGGGACCGCGTTGGAGTTGGCTGTGGATTTTGTAGAAAGAATTGCGAATTTCCGTGATGGAGCCGACGCGGAGGTAGACGTCGTAGTCGAGAGTCATTCCTGGAGTAATGGGAAGCGTTTTGATCGGGGCGAGATAGGCGGAACCGGATTTCTTGTCTCCGACGAAATAGAAGGTTAGACGCGAGACGCCGGGCGTGTAGACACCGACACCCCAGTTATTTTCGTTGAGATAGGCGGCCCAGTTTTCGGGGATGTCGTCGTATTGGTTGATGGGGGCGGGCTTGATTCGCGTCAGCGGTGCAGCGGTCCAAGGTGCGGGGCCTTTGTAGTAGGTGAGTGTTTCGAGGCGGTGATCGAGGAAGGCGGCGGGCATTTCCTGGTCGGCAGGAGGATGAACGATGCGGCCTGTGTAATGCATTCGATAGTGGACGCGGACGATCTGGTTATCGAGACTGATCCATTCCTCCATGATCAAGTCGGGAATATCCGCGCCAGTGGCCCAATGTTTCGGGAGAGTTTTGGCGTAGAGGAAGCGGCCATAGTTTTTGAAGTCGAGGAGTTTTGAGGGTTGGCCAGTGGCGGAGCCGGCCTGGACAGGATTCCAGGACCAGGGTTTGCCGTTCCAGGTGGAACCGTCAGGACCACCGTAGAAGGATTGTTGGATGTACCGGCCGAGGTCGTAAGTGTTAACGAGGGTGTGAACCGATCCTTTGGGGGCAAGAAAGCTGATGGCTCCGCCGGCACTTGGATTGATGCCGACCTCAACGAAATTATTTTGCAGGTAATAGGCAAGCTGCGGTTGGGGAGCGGAAAAGCCCGAGGTTTGATAGCAAAACAGGAACGTAATTATTGCCAGCACCCTGATAAACATACATTTTAATATTGATATTACTTGCGAGGGTAAACTGGAATATCGTGGCGAGGTAAGCAAGTCGGGTGAATGCCCAGTAAGTGAGAGGAGATTTGCTCAACGATAAGCATGTAAATAGTTTGAATTTCGAAGTTTCGGAAAAAGTCAAAGGGAATTGGATGTAGATTCCTGAAAAAGCTCTGGAAATCAGCCGCGGCATCCTGAAAACTAGCATTATGCAGCCACCCATATTCAAACTCAGCGCGCTCATTGCGCTTGGAGGAGTTTTATTTGTTTGTCTGATGAGTTCGGCGGTGGCTGCGGAGAGAAAAGTTGATTTCGCGCATGACATCCAACCGCTTTTTGCGAAGCACTGCTATGAGTGCCACGGAGAAAGCAAACAAAAGTCGGGGCTTCGATTCGATAGCAAGGAAAGTGCTCTTCGCGGCGGTGAATCGGGCAAACCGGCCATTGTGGCGGGCAAGAGTGCTGAGAGTGACCTGATCAAGCGAGTTACTTCGAAGGATCCTGATGAAGTAATGCCAGCCAAAGGCGAGAAGTTGACGGCGGAGCAGGTGGCCCTGCTGCGAAACTGGATTGATCAAGGCGCGAACTGGCCGGAGGAGTTGAGCAAGAAAGTTGCAAACAAGCAGAAGCATTGGGCGTTCGTGCCGCCTGTGAAGCATGAGTTACCGAAGGTTTCTGACACGAAGTGGGGACGAGGTCCGGTGGATGCGTTCATTTTGGCGCGATTGGAGAAGGAGAAACTGAGGCCGTCGCCGGAAGCGGACAAGGCGACGTTGCTGCGACGGTTGAGTCTGGATTTGATTGGCTTGCCGCCAACGATTGAGGAGATCGATAACTTTGTTGCCGACAAAAGCAAGGATGCTTATGAAAAGCAGGTGGAACGATTGCTGGCCTCGCCACATTATGGCGAGAGGTGGGGACGGCTTTGGTTGGATGCAGCGCGCTACGCAGATTCGGATGGTTTTGAAAAGGATAAGCCGCGGTTCATCTGGAATTATCGTGATTGGGTGGTCAACGCATTCAATCACAATTTGCCATATAGCGAATTTGTCATGGAGCAAATCGCGGGCGACCAATTACCAAATCCAACACAGGACCAGATCGTTGCCACTGGTTTTCTACGTAATTCAATGCTCAACGAAGAGGGTGGGGTGGATCCAGAGCAGTTTCGGATGGATGCGATGTTTGATCGAATGGATGCGATTGGCAAAAGCGTTCTCGGTTTGACGATTCAATGTGCGCAATGTCACAACCACAAGTTTGATCCGTTGACGCAGGAGGAGTATTACCGGTTGTTCGCATTCCTGAACAATGACCATGAGGCATCGACGGTGGCTTACACAGCAGAACAACAGCAGCAGCGGGCCAATTTGCTGAGGCAGATACGTGATCTGGAAGAAGGGTTGCGGCATACAACGGCTGATTGGAAAGAGCGCATGGCGAAGTGGGAGGATTCGGTCAGAAATGATCAACCAGATTGGGAGGTGGTGGAGTGCCGCAATTCTTCGGGCGACAACGGTGAACGATTTTATTATTACACGGATGGGTCTATTCGCGCGGCGAGTTATGCTCCGACCAAGTGGACGGCGCATTTCAAAGGAACCAATAATCTTCCACTCATCGGAGCGTTTCGCCTTGAGCAACTGACCGACGCCGACCTGCCATGCAATGGGCCCGGTCGATCCATCAAAGGCATGTCGGCTCTAAGTGAATTCCACGTGGAAGCGGTTGATGCAAAAAACCCAACCAACAAGATGAATGTGAAGTTTGTCAAAGCCACGGCTGATTTTGCAAATGCAGAGAAGGATTTGGAATCTGAGTTTGATGATCGTTCGGGAGCAAAACGCATTTATGGTCCTGTTGAATACGCGATAGACGGCAAAGATAATACGGCTTGGGGAATCGATGCCGGGCCTGGCCGTCGCAATCAACCGCGCAAAGCGGTGTTCATTCCTGATAAGCCGATTACGTTCACAAACGGGACGATTCTAACCTTCGCGCTTAAGCAAAACCATGGTGGGTGGAATTCCGACGATAATCAGAACCATAATCTCGGCCGATTCCGATTGAGTGTTAGCAGCGCAACAAATGCGGTGGCTGACCCGATTCCAAGTGGAGTGCGGGAAATTTTTAATGTGCCGAGAGAGCAACGCACACCCACGCAGGTGGCGGCAATCTTTAGTTATTGGCGAACCACGGTTGCGGAGTTCAAAGCGGCCAACGATAAAATCGAAACGCTTTGGAAGGAATGGCCGGAAGGCACTCCAACGCTGGCTCTGGTGGCGCGCACGGGCGTTGGGAGTGATGAGAAGCGTGATACACACATATTAAAGAGGGGTGATTGGCTTAAACCTGATCGACAAGTAAACACAGGGGTTCCAGCTTTCCTGCACCCGCTGCCAGCCGATTCAGATAACAGTCGCCTGACCTTGGCGAAATGGCTCGTGGATCGTAAATCACCAACTACTGCCCGTGTATTTGTGAATCGACTGTGGCAATCTTACTTCGGGGTGGGGTTGGTCGAGACACCGGAAGATTTCGGGCTTCGAACCCCTGAGGTTTCACATCCGGAATTGCTGGACTGGCTTGCCGTGGAATTCATGGAACCTTCAATGCTGTTGGCTGCGGAGAAGTCGCGTCCTGTCGCATGGGATATCAAACACATGCATCGGCTCATCGTAAACAGTTCCACATACCGGGAGTCTTCGCGCGTTACACCCGCGCTTTACGAAAGGGATCAGTATAACCGTTTGCTGGCCCGTGGCCCTCGTGTTCGCGTCGATGCGGAAATTGTAAGGGACATCTCTCTGGCTGCTTCCGATTTGCTCAATGAGAATCTGGGCGGGCCAGGCGTTATGCCGCCAGCCCCGGCGTTCCTGTTCCAGCCCCCAGCGAGTTATGGGCCGAAAGTTTGGAATGAGGAGACAGGCTCGAACCGGTACCGACGCGCCATTTACACTTTCCGGTTTCGTTCGGTGCCCTATCCGGTGCTCCAGACATTCGATGCGCCCAATGGAGATTTTTCCTGCGTTCGCAGACTCCGTTCCAACACACCTTTGCAGGCGCTTGCTTCACTGAATGAGATTGTCTTCATGGAATGTGCGCAGGCTCTGGCATTGCGTTCGCTTGAGCATGCTAGGGATGAGCAGGAACGGATCAGCTATGCCTTTCGCCGTTGTCTCGGGCGCAAACCCAATGCTGATGAATTAAAGGAATTGCAGGCTTTGCTGCAGCGGGAGAAAGTTCATATTGGCGAGGGGTGGGTGGACATTCCGACACTGGTAACGGGAAAGAGCGAGCCGATTAAAAATTTGCCGAAAGGAACAACACCGACGGAACTTGCGGCTTATACTGTCATGTCACGAGTGTTGCTGAACCTGGACGAAACCATTACCAAGGAATGAGTTCGAGTTTCAAAGAAAGCCATTAACCATGAATTGCCAGACAAATCTATATCCCAAAGAACATCCGGTGGCGGTGTCGCGCCGTTGGTTTTTTAAACAATGCGGGGTGGGACTTGGAGCCATCGCATTGCACAATTTGCTGGGTGATTACGCCTCGGCGGCGCAGACAAGTTCTGCGTCGAACAATCCACTCGCACCGAAGCAACCGCATTTTCCCGCGAAAGCAAAAAATGTCATCTATCTTTTCATGGCAGGCGCTCCCAGTCATTTGGAGTTGTTCGATTACAAACCGCAGTTGGCAAAATTCAACGGTACCCTTCCGCCTGCCGAGTTGTTGAAGGGATACCGGGCTGCATTTATCAATCCGAGTTCGAAATTGCTCGGACCGAAATTCAGTTTTGCCAGGCATGGCCAATCTGGGGCCGAGCTTTCAGAACTGCTGCCCCATCTGGCGGAGGTGGCCGATGACATTGCCATTGTGAAGTCGATGTCCACGGATGCTTTCAATCACGCGCCAGCTCAGATCATGATGCACACGGGATCGCAGCAGTTTGGTCGTCCAAGCGTTGGGGCATGGTCGTTGTATGGGCTTGGCAGTGAGTCGAAGGATCTGCCTGGATTCGTCGTGTTCAGTTCCGGAGCGAAAGGGCCGAGCGGCGGAGCATCGAATTGGGGTTCGGGTTTTCTGCCGACCGTTTACAACGGCGTGATGTTCCGCAGCCAGGGCGATCCAATTCTCTACCTATCCAATCCAAAGGGGGTGGATGACCAGATTCAGCGTGATACTTTGGATTCAGTTCGGAATCTGAATCAAAAACATTTGGACGTGGTTGGGGATCCGGAAATTAGCACGCGGATTAACTCCTACGAAATGGCTTACCGGATGCAAACCAGCGCACCGGATCTCATGGATCTCTCAAAGGAACCGAAACATGTCCTCGAGATGTACGGGGTCGAGCCAGGCAAGCCATCGTTCGCGATGAATTGTCTGCTCGCACGACGATTGATTGAGCGAGGTGTCCGGTTCGTTGAGCTGTTTCATGAGTCATGGGACCAACATGGAAATCTTAAGGCGGACTTGACAAAAAACTGCAAGCATACCGACCAGGCTTCGGCAGCTTTGGTGAAGGATTTGAAACAGCGCGGCCTGCTTGATGACACCTTGGTTATCTGGGGCGGCGAGTTTGGACGAACACCGATGGTGCAGGGCGGCGACGACGGGCGCGACCATCATCCGAATTGCTTCACCATGTGGATGGCCGGCGGTGGGATAAAGCCCGGTATCACCTTGGGCGAATCTGATGATTTCGGGTTTAACGTGACGAAAGACAAGGTTCATGTGCATGACCTGAATGCCACAATTCTGCACCTGCTCGGTTTTGATCATACCAAATTAACCTATAGGTTTCAGGGACGTGATTTCCGCTTAACGGATGTGCATGGCGAACTGGTGACCAAGTTGCTTGCATGATTTGAGGTCGGAGTTTGAAATGAAAAACGCAGAGCATCGGGTGACGCTCTGCGCTTTGTGAACAAGATTAGCTTTTAGAACTTATTCTTGCGATAGGCTCCCAATCCGGGTGCCTCAGGGTTCACTTCTGGTCCGAAGTAACGCAGTACCACGAGCGGTTCGACGTCCGAGGTGTTTTCGAAGGTGACACCGGCTTTGGCGGCATCCTCGGTGCAGAACACTTCATCTTCAGTCAGTTCATGGAAACGAATCAGTTTTGGGCAATCCAGGTTGAGCTTGTTCATCTTGCCTTTGCCCTGGACAGTGATAAGACCATAAGCCCCATTGTCCTTGATCGTGCATTTGGCACCGGGTTCAACAGTTAATTCCTTGGCTGTGAAGAGTTGCTCGTCATGCACTTTCCCGTAAACAATCCAACGATCCACGTAACCCTCGCTACGGGTATCAGCCACAGGAACCGGTTCGAGATAGTGATTATCTTTAAACTTGGGATCTACGTTGGCTTCCCAGTCGAGTTGATCAACAATGAAGTCCAAGTCCTTGTGCTTGCTCTTGGGCATGTCCTTAACTAGGAGAGACCAGGGAACTTCGCGTCCTTCAACCAAGGATTGGTACATGCCGAAAACATCAGAGCCCCATTGCGGCTCATAGGTGCAAAGGGAACCAGGCGCGTGTAGAATGCAAGGCCCGATCAACCAACCGGTGCCGGGCTTCAACCGATAAGCGCGTGAGAGGTCGAGTATTCCGTTGTCACCCTTGTTCCAATTCTCAAGGCACTTGCGAACCTGTGCCTTTGTGGTGCCGAGCTCAAGTCCCATGAAAGTGTAAGGGAAATTGTTGCCAACGTTGTTGTGCTGGGGCGGGAAGTAGTAGGATTCCGGTTTGCCTTCCTGTCCGACCAGACGCGCTTGCTTTTGGCTCTGGTGCATGTGGTGTGGAATCGGTCCCATGTTGTCGAAAAACTTCGAGTAAACGGGCCAGCGCTTGTATTTGTTCCAGATCTTCCTACCAATGAGTTCAGCACCGCATTCAGCAACCGCTGCCTGCAGGGTGAAGCGGCTCCTTCCAGCAACGACGTAGCTCAACCCTTCATCTGGTGTACGGTTCTCGTTTGCCGCCGGTGTGGTGGAGGCAAACCAACGTTCATCGATGCCACCGCGGTTCAAGCCAAATGCATAGAGGTCGTCGGGATGAAGCTTGAGGCGTTTACCGGGTTGCAGGAAGGAACGAGGAACCCAGCAAGGTGCCAGACGGAGCAGGCCGCCGCTTTCCTCCAGGGCGCTTTCTACCAGATTGCGGACTTTTTTGTTTACTGTTTTCAGATTCTTGACTGATTTCATGCTCATAGTTGTTTATTTCAAATCCCGTGATCTACACGTGTGCAGATTACAGGTCTGTGATGCCAAATGGATTACTTCGTCTCAAAAGCAGCTGTGGTTTGCTTTCCGCCGGATTCGATGTAGGCCAGCAAATCAAGAATTTCATCCCTGGTCAAAATATTTACAAGGCCTTCCGGCATGGGCGAAAGCTTTGAGGCATCGCGTTTTTGGATGTCCGCTTTCAAGACTTCAACTTTAGTTTGTGTCAGCGGGTTGGTGACAACGACGATCTTCGTATCGTTCTCTTCAATGATCCGACCGGTCACATCATCGCCATCCTTCTTGGTGACAGTTGTATTTTGATACTGTTCGGACACCACTTTTGATGGCAGGAGAATCGACTCCAGAACATCTTTGCGGGCAAAGCGGCTTGAAACCGCAGTCAGTTCAGGGCCAACCGCGCCACCTTCATTGTTGAAACGATGGCATTGGATGCACTGAGCCGCAGTGAACGCCTCCCGGCCTTTGGCGAAAGACCGGCCTTTGGAGGCCTTATCAAGATCGGCCAAAAGATCTTCCATTTTCCAGTCTTGAACGAACTTGTGTTCAACAGTTGGCTTCTTGGGCTCGGCTTTCTTTTCGGTGATGAGCGATGCCAGTTCCACACGTTCCTGGTCGTTCAGTGATGCCACTGCGTCCTTCCGGAAGTTTATCATGAATTTTGGAAAACTCGAACCGTCGCCGTAATCGCGCTCGGCATCGGTGAACCATTTAAGCAACTCGGCAGAGTGCTGAGGTTTGTAACCCGCGCGTTTCGACCAGGGATAATACCCTGCGCCCTTGTGATAGGTCGGGTCTCCGGGCTCGCCTTCATGCTCACGATTAAACCAGCTGAAGTAGTGTTCACGCTGTTCCATCGTCCAACCCGTCTTCAGTGCGCGCAACTGGAAGATGTAATAAATTTGTTCCTCTTGCGTAGTGGCTGCATCGAGTAATGCCAGGGTTTTAGCAACCACATCAGGGGCTTGCAGATAAACCAGGAGCTGGCAGAGCTCACGGTTGAGCGCCTGAGATTTGGCCGGATATTGGCGGTCCAACTTTTCGATCGCCATTTTGGCAATCTGCTGATCTGGTTTGCCTTGTCGAATGAAGCTCAGTTCGATCACGCGCAACTTCTCAAGTTTCTGAGATTCGCTTAAACCATCGATCGGGAACTTTGCCAGGGCACGCAGCAGTGGCCCCTGAGTGTCTTTAGCACCGAGACGAGCGAGCGCGAGCAGACCATTGATGCCCGCATTAGTGTGAGTCTCTGACAATGCACGATCCTTCCATGATTCGACGGGTTGGCTTTCAATCGCAATCCGAGCCGCATAGCGAAGGAATCGGTCGTCGCTGTTCAAGTAAGGCCAGGCAAATTCGACAGCCTTGGCATCCGTATGGCCGTGGAAGCTCTCCAATTTATGACGCACTTCACGTGCGGTCTTGGCAGCTTTTTCCTGTGCAACTTCGTCCCTGGATTTTTTGGGTTCCTTTTGGGGTTCGCCAACGTAGCTTACGCGATATAGTCCGGACTGGGTTCCACGCCCACCAGTGAGAAAGTACATCGCGCCATCCTTGCCAAATTCCAGATCGGTAACATTAAGCGGCTTGCCTTTGACGAAGTTTTCGAAGGTCGCATCATAACTCGCTCCGTTAGGAGTTAAATGAACGGCGAAAATGCGGCCGTAGGACCAATCCATGGCAAACAAGGCATTTTTATATTTCTCCGGATAGTTGCTGGCAGTACCAAATTTCAGGCCAGTTGGCGAGCCGATACCTACGTCTACCGTGCTGGGCAGGCTGTCCGGATAATATTTTGGCCATTTGCCGGTACCTTCGCGAAAACCATAATCCCCACCGGAGACCAAATGGCAGATACGAATCGGGCGATACCACGGCATGCCCCAGTCCCATTCCATATCGCTGTCAAAACCAAATATCTCGCCCTGCGGACTGAAAGCGAAGTCGTAGGTGTTACGCATTCCGGCGCAATACAATTCCCATTTCTTGCCGTCTTCATCAGTGCGCAAAACAAAACCACCCGGAGGTTCAATGCCATTTCCGAAGCCGTTGCCATCCTGACCACGGGGAAGAAGCTGATCTTCGGCGTAATGCTTGTGCTGGGAATCCGGAGCGATGTCTTTCGGCACCTTCGTGAAATTGCCGCTGATAATGTAAATATGATTGTCCGGCCCCAGAATTAGCCCATGGCTGCCATGCTCGCCGGAGGCCCCTTCAATTTTTTTGATTAACTTTACGGAATCATATTGGTCATCGTGATTGGTATCACGCAGGCGATAGAGGCCCAGGCCTTCAGGGCCGGTGCCATTTACGTAAAGACTGTCGAAGGCATAAAGCAGGCCCATGGCTGAGCCGACTGGCAGGTTGATTTTCTCGATCTTTTCAACCTGTCCCGTTTTGGTCAAAGTGATCCGTAGGAGGTTCCTGGTGCCTTCCTGAGGAGAAACAATCAGCCGTCCCTTTGCATCCACGGCCATCGAAACCCATGAACCTTCACCGGGTTCAGCCGAACGAAGCAGTTCAGCTTTAAAGCCGGGGAGCAAAGTCAAATCGGAGGCTGGAGTAGCTTTGGGCAAGCTTAGAACATCGCCCCAAGGTTGAACCCCCAGCTTTCCCAAGCTTACAGGCTTGGTCCAATTGCTGTCGTTATAGTTCGTGGTATACCAATTATCGACTCCGGTATCGGATGAAAGCCAGCTCTTGTCCGTGAGCAGGTATTGTTTTTGACGTTTGGGAAGCTGCATTTCCACCATGGCAATCACTGCCGCCGGACCAGAGACGTTGCGTCCACGAATGGCAATCAGGTTTTCACCGGGATGAATGTGCTTGGTTACATCGGCATGGGAGCCCTTGCTCCAACCGCTCCCTTCCAGAACCATGTTTCCGTTGATAAAGACCTGGATTTCGTCATCCGCTGCTGCGGAAAGCGTGGCGTTGCTCACCTTCCCGGTCACGTTAAAGGTCTTGCGGAAGTAGCGTATTTCTCCATTGGCAGGCTCCTTGCCTTTGTTGTCATGCCATATCCAGTCCGGTGCATCAGCACGAACGACGTTCATGAACAGTGAAACCCAGAGCAAAAGGGCCAGACGAAGTAGATTCGATCGATTCATTAGCATTCAGTTATTACCTACGGATTAGGCCGCAGGGTTATTCATTTAAGTATTGTTGTGCAAACGGAAAGAGCAAGGAGTTTTTCCTATGCTTTACCACTGAACCTCCTCGTCACTTTGAGACGTAAGGCTTATTATTTGCAATGGCCTGAACGTGCAAACCGAAGGCTTCATGGACTGGTTGCTTGCCGGTTGATGCTCGAGTAGTAAAGCAATCTCTGGTAATGTCGGTGGGCATGCCGACCTGGTAATCCTCTGATGCCTGGTAGGAATAAGCAGGCAGGCAAGTGGCTTGCGATTTGGGGAAGATTGAGCTAAGCATTGCTCGTGAGCAAAGCTGATTTCTCGGATGCGGCGCTGGTGCTGGTGGGACATGGATCGACGTTGAACGCCGAATCCAGCGCGCCGACGTACCAGCACGCCGATGAAATTCGCCGACGACACCTTTTTGGACAGGTGGTGGAATGTTTTTGGAAACTGGAACCGGGCATTGCCGGTGTTTTGCGGGGTGTCTTCGCTCCGAGAGTATTCATTGTTCCTTTGTTCATCAGCGAAGGCTATTTTACCGAGCAGGTGGTTCCGCGCGAACTTGGTTTTTGCAGCAATGATCAGAAGGATTTTCCGCGCATCCAAAAGCGGGGAAATCAAACGCTTTATTATTGTGGACCCGTCGGCACGCATGAAAGCATGACCGAAGTGCTGCTTGCCCGAGCCCGGGAAATTGTAGAGAAATTTCCTTTTCCACGCCTGCCCAAGCCAAAAGACACCGCCCTCTTCATCGCCGGGCATGGCACGGGAAATAATGAGAATTCGCGCAAGGCCATCGAACGACAGGTGGAGATCATTCAAAAGCGCAATCTATATGCCGAGGTTTATCCTTTGTTTATGGAAGAAGAGCCGCGCGTGGGTGACTGCTATAAGATGGCTTCAGTTAAGAATATCGTAATGGTACCTTTTTTCATCAGCGACGGCCTGCATTCCTACGAAGACATTCCCGAAATGCTGGGTGAACCGAAGCAAGTCGTGCAGGAACGGTTGAAAAGCGGCCAGCCAACCTGGCGAAATCCGACAGAGCGTCAGGGCAAGCTGCTTTGGTATAGCCCAAGCATCGGCAATGAACCGCATATTGCGGATGTCATTTTAGAGCGGGTGCAAGAGATTTCACTGAAGGCAGATTAACCGCTTGTAACTTGTTTTTTCTTTAAGATTTCCAGCTTTACGCCGGTCTCCTCCTGAAGTCCCGCAGTGCGGGACGGAAAATCAAAAGGAAAGTCCATATATGCGGAAATTTATTCTACTGGCTGCTTGCTCCCTGATAGTGTCACAACTTCGTGCTGACCCTGAATTGAAAGGAACTCCCAACGAACTTACCCAATTTCTTACCCGGGTTCCAAAGGCTGCCCAGGTAACAGGCGAGGGCGAGCTGAAGGTTCAAGCCGACCGGGCGATCATCACGCTGAAAATCACCACTGAGAGTAAATCATTACAGGGAGCCCTGCGGTTAAATCAAGAGATGCGAAGCAAGCTGATTAACTATTTGAAGGGGCAGGATGTACCGGTCGACAGGGTGCAAGCTTCAAGATTTTCTTCGACCCCGAAATATGGAATGTTCAGCGACAATGCAAAGAGTTATCGGGTGGAAAATTTTATAAAGATAACGGCCCAAGGTGAGAAGGAATTTCAGGCCGCCAGCGGAGCAGTGGATTCGTGGCCCGAAGTGCAATACCAGGGCATTGAGGTCGAACAGGACAACAAAGAAGAACTGAAGAGGCAGGTGATTGCCAAAGCTTGCGATAACGCAAATGAACGGCGAAAGATTTATGAGGAGAAATTTGGCGTTCGACTCGTTCCAAAATGGTTTTCTCCGGGTCTGACGGGGCTGAAATCTCCTCAACAGGCATCCGACAAGCAGTATGACAGAAGCTATTCATCGTCCCCAACAGGGGCATCACTGCCTGTTGGAGGATTGGTGGAAGTTCAGGAAACGGGCTCATCCTTCGGTGAACTGACGTTCACAGCGCAAGTAACCGTTGAATACTCAGTTGAAGCAAAGTAACCCGCCCTTCCTTTCTAACAGGGTCAGGGAGATGGCACGGCTGCCCTCATGGGTGACTGGGATGCAAGCAGGAAAAAGCCGTATTTGGCAACTTGCCACTTGAAACCTGAAACTTGAAGCCCGAAACTCACACTCGTGCATTGGCAGAAAGTCACTCTGGTTGGTGTTGGCTTGCTGGGCGGCTCCTTGGGGCTGGCCCTCAGGCAGCGTCGACTGGCGACCAAGGTGGATGGTTACGTCCGCCGCTCCGCCAGCATTGGTGAATGTGAAAAGATCGGCGCAGTGGATCACGCCACTCGTGACCTAAACCGTGCCGTTGAGAACGCGGATTTGGTCGTTCTCTGCACACCATTGGGCCAGATGCGGGAAATGACCGAGAAAATGCTGCCCGCACTTAAAAAAGGAGCCATTGTCACGGATGTGGGGAGTGTCAAGGAGACAGTTGTTGAAGAACTGGAGCCTTTGGTGGCGGGAGCGGGAGCTTTTTTCGTTGGCAGTCATCCCATGGCAGGAGGAGAAAAAATGGGGGTTGCTGCTGCGCGTGAAGATTTATTCAATAATGCTATTTGCATAGTAACACCCACGCAGAATTCTGATAAAGATGCTGTCCGAAGGGTCGAAGAGCTTTGGAAGTCGGTTGGATCAAGACCGGTTACCATTTCTCCCGTCGCGCATGATGACCTGGTCAGCCGTTCCAGTCATTTGCCACATGTGGTGGCTGCCGAACTCGCCAATTATGTTTTAAGCCCGGCTCATCCAAAGGAGCAATCGCTGGTTTGTGCGAATGGTTTTCGCGATACCACCCGAATTGCCTCGGGTTCGCCTGAAATGTGGCGGGACATTTCCATGGCCAATAGAAAAAACCTGAGCCGCGTGCTTGGCGTGTTCATTGAAGACCTGACTGAGTTCCAACTTGCGCTGGATAATGGCGACGTAAAAGCCATTGAAGAATTTTTTGAGAAGGCCAAACAGCGACGTGATGCCTGGACAGATCAGAAAGGTGCATCGTCCGAGTAAACTATGAGCGCACCATCAGAATTCACTGAAAGCGGCAATCCTGTTTACAGGCACAAGCCGCGCGAGAAGCCTTTCGAGATGGCGTTTGGTGAGGCGGGACATATAAAATTGCTGGAACAACATTATGAGAAGCATCTGGGCAAAGTGGACTGGGTTTTTCACGAATTAGTTTCCGACTTGGTCCATATCGATATTCATATCATTGCACCAGGTCCCGACCGGAATTTTTACACGCTGCTCACCACGGGGATGAGCGCTCGCTCCATGAAAACGCCGGAAGGCGCGGAGGATTATTCGTATGGGGAACTGATGCTCTGTCTGCCGCCGGATTGGCCTCTTAAGCAAGAGGACTTCAAGAACGAGAAGAATTATTGGCCGGTAAGGTTGTTGAAAGTCCTGGCGAGAATGCCGCACGAATACGATACATGGCTTTCATTCGCGCATACAATCCCGAATGGCGATCCAGCCGAGCCGTATGCTCCGGGAACGAAATTTTGTTGTGCGATGTTGGCAGCACCTCTCACCGCAAAACAGGAGTTCTGGGAATTCAAGGTAACTCCGGAGATGACGATTCACATTTATTCTGTGCTGCCGCTGTACCAGGAGGAGGCAGATTTAAAATTAAAAATGGGAGCCAAGGAAATATTTGATCGCTTTGATAAGCAGAAGTTCACCGAGTTGGTGATAATGGGAAGAAAGAATGTGGCTAAAAAGTTATTCGGAATTTTCTGATGTTACCTGACACAATAGAAATAGTGCCACTGGAAGGAGGCGTGCGTGCTGAGATTACAGTGCCAGGATCCAAGAGCATCACCAACCGTGCGTTGATTCTCGCCGCCTTGGCCGATGGCAGGACTATATTGCACGGAGCACTTTGGAGTGAAGACACGCAGGCGATGGTTGATTGCCTACAACGTCTCGGTTTTGACGTTGAAGTTGGGATCGATCCTGAAGAAAGCTCCGACCGCACCATTGCTGTTCAGGGTCTGGGCGGGAAAATTCCAAGTGCTGGTTCGGCCAATGAACCTTTGGATCTTTTTGTTGGCAATGCTGGCACGGCAGCTCGATTTTTGTCGGCCTTCGTTTGTCTGGGGCAGGGAACCTACCGATTGCACGGTGTCAAGCGAATGCATGAGCGTCCGCAAGCGGCTTTGTTTCAAGCCTTGCGGGAACTCGGCTATCAGGTTGATTCGCCCAATAACAAGTTACCGGTAATCATCCATGGAACCGGGCCAAAAAAGGGCACGTGCAGTGTAAGCATAGGGGAAAGTTCTCAATTTGCCTCGGCATTGTTGCTTTGCGCTGGCAAAGGGAGATGGAGCGTCAAGATAGTTGGCGAGAACACCGAGGAATCGCCATATGTGGTCATGACTTCGCGCCTTGTCGAATCCTTCCCACAGCACGGCAGCGAATTTCATATCGAGCCAGATGCCTCCAGTGGCAGTTATTTCTGGGCCGCGGGTAAAATTTTGAGCCCCGACGCAAAGAACCCCACCGTGTCCGTCAAGGAATGGCCGACCAGCGGTTGGCAAATAGACGCTGAATTCTCAAAATGTTTGGATTTGCCTGAAACTATTTCGCGCGAGGGACAACTCGGCGATAGTATAATGACAGGAATTGTTATGGCACCCTTAACTTCCACGCACCCGGTCCGCTTTACTGATCTCGGCCGTCTGCGCGTACAGGAATGCGAACGTGTCCATGCTTTACGCACCGAACTGGCCAGGTGCGGCGCCAAAGCGATTGAGACGGGCGACACGCTGGAGGTTTTCCCGGGAACACTTCACGGCGCGGAGATTGAGACGTACAATGACCATCGCATGGCAATGTGTTTTGCAATTCTGGGATTGAAAGTTTCCGGGATAAAAATCAAAAATCCGGCGTGCGTGAAAAAGACATTTCCAGATTTTTTTCAAAAACTCGCTGCGCCTGCGCCCCATGGACTGGGGGTGACGATTCTTCACGGCCGCACGCACAAGCCTTTGAACGGAGAGGAACTATTTGCAGACTAAACTAATAAACCTGGAGTCCGGAAAAGTGAATTCATCCATTGTCATCGCGATTGATGGCACCAGCGCCAGCGGCAAGAGCACCAATGCCAAAATGGTTGCCAAGGCACTCGGCTATATCTACGTGGATACCGGTGCCATGTATCGCACCTTTGGCTGGCATTGCCTAAAAAACAAAGTCAACTTGGATGACGAAAAGGCCATTGCGTCGGCCTGTAAAAAGTGGAAAACGTCGCTGGAACGCGTGGACAATCATGTTCACCTGCTCGTCGATGGATACTATCCGGCGAGGGAGATTCGCACGGCCGAAGTCAGCAGCGCCACTTCACTTATCGCAGCGGTTCCCAAGGTTCGGGAATGGATGAAGAAAAAGCAGCGTGAATGCATCCAGTTCGGCAACCTGGTCATGGAAGGTCGCGATATTGGTACCAATGTTTTTCCGGAAACCGACTTCAAATTTTATCTCGATGCCTGCCTCAACGAACGTTCGAAACGTCGACTGGCGGAAGGTGTGCAGGAAAACCTGGCCGCCCGTGATCAACGTGACAGCCAGCGTGCAGCTGCGCCTTTGATGGTCGCGCTGGGAGCCAAGGTGATTAACAATTCGGGCATGACTGCGGAGGAGACGAGCAAGCTCATCATCGAAGAGATACAAAGGCGCCTGGCTCATTCAAAATGAACCGATCGTAAGGTCTTTGTCGCATGAACCCGGTTTATTTTATTGGTTGGACTTTTTATCGAACGCTTTTCGCGACGTATTTTCGCTGGCGCGTTTATAATCCTGAACATGTCCCATTAAAAGGCGCGGTCATTTTGGCCTCCAACCACGCCAGCTTTCTCGATCCGCCACTGGTCGGTTCCGGTGTGAAACGGGACATCAACTATCTTGCGCGTAAATCGCTCTTTCGTTACCCGGGTGTGGGCTGGATTCTTCGCACGGTAAATGCCGTGCCGGTGGACCGCGAAGGCGGAGGTGCGGCTGGATTGAAAGCCATCATGGATCGGCTCCATAATGGCGGTGCCATCATTTTGTTTCCCGAAGGCACGCGGTCCACGGACGGCAATTTTCTTCCCGCCCGCTCGGGCATTGGCCTTACCGTTATCAAATCAGATGCACCTGTCGTGCCCGTTCGCGTATTTGGCACCTACGATGCCTGGGGGCGACATGTTAAAATTCCCAAACCCCGGCACGTCGCCATCAAATACGGCACCCCCATGCATTTCGAGCAACTGCGAGCCGAAGCCAGGACTTGTACCAAGGAACGGCTCAAGCAAATTTATCAACAAGTAGCCGATGAAATCATGGATGCCATTGCCAGGCTCGAGGCAAAGGCCGATTAATCATTTTCGATCCGCTCTGCAGATTTCCTGAAACTCCCAGAGTGGATTTATGCGAGAAATTCTGGGGAGAAAAAAGCCGACACCTTTGGAGATGTCGGCTGGTTGTAAAACTAAGTTGCGCGGACTCGACTAGCTGGAAAGGTCTTTCGTGACCTGGCTTTCCAACTGGCTGGCGGCTTTGTCATCAAGGCCGGTCGAAGTCCAGACGATGTTGTTCTTTTGGCGCGCGTAGTAAATGGTGCGGCTTACACCTTTGACATCATAGGCTTTGTCCCAATCCTTTTCCACCGCTACAACGACGGGGAATTTGATGCCGTGCTTTTCGGCAGCGGCCTGGATGGCCTTGCTGTCCTTGGAATCAATCACCTGCGCAAAGACGCCGAGCTTGGGATTATTGTCGGCGATGGTCTGAAGTTTCTTGAGGTCGGACCAGAAGGCTTCGTCGCCGAGCTTGCCGAAAGAGACGATCTTGCCGGACTTGGTTCCATAAGCGCAGACCTGGCAGTATTCCTTGCCACTGGAGACGTTATGGATGGTGTATGGGCTCAGGCTGTCACCGGGCTTGAGGGCAGCCTGGCTGAGTGTGGCAAATGAAAGTGCAGCTAGAAGCAATGCGATCTTTTTCATATATGATTTAATTTTCGTTACGATTGTCGCTACTTTAATACAGACCTCTGCCAAAGGCAAACCGTTACATGAATCATTGAATTGGAAATACTTTCTTCAAGGCGGGAACCCAATCGCCAGTTTGATCGCGGCATACTCAGGATGCACATGGCCATTTCTCTGCCGAATAATCAACGCAGGTTCGACCCACGTTTGTTTGCGAAATGAAGGTGGTAGATGATCCGAACGCATCATGCCAAACAGTGTAAGGAGGGGTTCATTGCCCTCGAGAAGTATAATGGGGCGCCGACGAACGATGGTTAACTCAGCATTCTTCGCCGCAGCCTCAACACGTTCCAGTTGTTCAGTAGGGAAGACACAGGCAAAGAATCCTCCCGGAGCAAGATGCTTCGTCGCCATGGCACAATAATGGGAAATGTCACCCCGGACTTCAAAGCGGCAGGCAATCTTTTGCGGATGATCGCCTTCAATCCCGGACCCCAATGGAAAGTAAGGCGGGCTGCCGAGAACCAGATCGAACAATTCATCGTCCCGTAGGATATTAGGATCACGGAAATCGCCATGACGGATCTCATATCGTGCTTCGAGACCGTTGAAGCGGGCAGATTTGCGGGCAAGTCGAACGCTTTCATCCTGCGCTTCGATGGTGACAAACTGCGCGCCAGGCAGTCGCCAGGCCGCAATCATGCCGACGGAACCAATTCCACTGCCGAGGTCAAGAGCCTTGCACGCAGTCGGACACCATGAAGTGCCATACCAGGCAGTCAGCACGTCATCGGTGGAGAAGCGATGGCCGTTCTTCAGTTGGTAAAGCCGAAAATAACCACTGATGGCATCGAGCGTTTCCCCATCTGGAACTTCGACAACATCATGTCGGGCACCAGGCGGAATGGGACCGGGTTTGGCCCACCCCTTAAAGCATGGATCGCAGAAATTGTTAGCGGCCTTGGAAGGATCGCTCATGTTGTGAGTGTCGGGAGAAAGTTGCGAAAAACCAAATCTACTCTATCCTGAGCAGAATCAGAACCGGCTCTGCCGGAATAGGTTGATTTATTATTTAAGTAGTTCAACTTTGTAGTGGATACATTAACAGAAAGATGTCTCATGGATAAGAAGAAATTCCCGCCGTTCAGTCTCACTCGTTTGCTCAACACGGTTTTCGCTCCCAAAGCAGGTGAAAGCGTGGCGATTTTAATTGATCTGCCGAATCCCAGGGACATCAAGGATTTCAAGTTTCTGAAAGAAGAGACCCTCACCATCCAACGCTATGCCTATACTGTGTTCTATGAAGGCTTAAAGGCTGGGGGCCTGGCTGAATTAAAGCTGAGTGGGGGAGAAATGTTCGCGTATCAGATTACTGGTGGCAGCAACCTCGATCTGCCTGCCACTGGTTACGATTCGGATGGGCGCGAAGTGCTCTTGGAATCAGAAGTTTATACTCAATATGACATTATTCTTTGCATCTCGACTTATTCGGCTACTGCGCCACTAACCGCTTTTGCAAAGCAATTTGGCTTTCGCGGGGCGACGCTGCATGGTTTGAACGAAATCATTTTAAACACCGGTCTCTCTGTGGATTACAACGAAGTCAGTCGTAATGGCGAGAAGTTGCGGCTGGGTTTGACCAAAGCGGATTTCTTCGACATTGATTACGAAGTGGACGGAAAGAAATACACATTGAAGTTGCTCACCAACAAGCAGGAAGCGCAGAAGAGTCATGGATTGTGTCGCGGCGAGAAGCCTGACGTCGCCAACCTTCCAGCCGGTGAAATCTATTTTGTTCCGGAAAGCGCAGAAGGCGTGTTTCCCATGCGTTATGAAGATGGAACCCTGGGCCTCATGGATGTATCAAAGGGCAGGGTGCAGCGAGCGAAATTGCTGCGGGGAAAACAGACCACAATTGATGAGCACAACCGAAAGCTGGCATCTGATCCAGTGACGGGAGAAATTGGAGAGTTGGGATTTGGCACACAGGAACTGCCACCATCGGGACGTGATATTCAGGACGAAAAAATATTAGGAACGTTGCATGTGGCTACCGGCCGCAGCGATCATCTCGGGGGACATCTGACACCGGAGAAGTTTGCAAACGCGAAGAATGCCACTCACGATGATATTTTGTTTTCACCGACAAAAACTCCGGAAATTCACGTGACTCAGGTGCGCATGCATCGGGATGGCAAACAGGAGGTTGTCATTGAGCATTATCAACCTTCAGAATATCTCCGACAGTTGCTGGCTCGGTAAAAGCGAGTAAGTTTATAGGAAAATATGGCTGGCAACTTTTATGAATCCGACCGGGCGCTGGTGGAATATTTGCTTTTTCACTATGGTGCGCCCGACGAGTTGTTGCCGGAAGGTTTTCCGAGGGAGAATATCCTCCATTTCCCCGTTCGTTGTGTAACCGAATGTCTTGACGTAAAACGTATTCCGGAAAAAGCCCGGGCTTTGGACCTGGGCTGCGCGGTTGGTCGCGCCACATTTGAACTGGCTCGTTGGTGTTCCTCGGTCATCGGTATCGATTATTCTGAGCGCTTCGTCACCATTGCCGGTCATTTGAAGAAGAATGGTTCGTTTCTGTTCGGCTGCATTGAAGAGGGAGATTTGACTCATCCTTGCCAGGCGGTTGTGCCTCCGGATATCGATCGCAGTCGCGTCGTATTTGAGCGTGGTGATGCACTTAACCTGCGAAAGGATTTAGGCAGGTTTGATGTCGTGTTGATGGCGAACCTGATCGATCGCTTGAGTAATCCTCGTTACTGCCTGGAAAAAGCCGCCGATCTGGTTAACCCCGGTGGCCATCTCATTCTCACCTCGCCTTACACATGGTCAACGGACTACACCCCACGGGAGAACTGGTTGGGCGGATTTGAACGGGATGGCGCTCGTATAAGGTCCTTCAACGTCATCAAGGAAATTCTTTCACCCAACTTTGATCTGGCTACCCGCAAGGACCTTCCTTTTCTCATTCGGGAACATGCCCGGAAGTTTCAACTCGGCGTATCGGATGCGACTGTGTGGATTCGCAAGTGAATTCGTTCGACATTTCTGTTTGAATTTTCGAAACTTCCCCGCAATGCAGGCCATCATAGCTCTTTGCTTAATGGTCTGGCAGAAGATGCAACACGCCACGAAAAACGCCTTCATAATTTGCCTTGCGGTCATATGCTTCATAACTGCCGGTTGCTCGCAGAAAGCTCATGACAAGCTCATTGTGGGAATGGAACTTTCCTACCCGCCATTTGAAATGACCGATGAGAAAGGAAATCCTGCGGGCATCAGCGTCGATTTGGCACAAACTCTGGGCAAGTATCTCAATCGTGAAGTTGAAATCCAGAATACTCCCTTTGACGGTCTCATTCCGGCACTAAAGACAGGGAAGATTGATTTGATTATCTCTTCGATGACCGCCACCCCAGAGCGCGCCCAATCGATTGACTTCTCTGATCCGTACCTCAGGACCGGTCTCTGTTTGTTGGTTAACAAGAACTCATCCATTCAATCGATTCAGGATCTGGATCAGCCCGGAAAAACCGTCGCAGTCAAGAAGGGAACCACGGGACATACCTACGCGACTGGTAACATGAAGCAAGCCAAGGTCCTGGTGCTGGACAAGGAATCTGCATGCGTGTTGGAGGTCGTTCAGGGCAAGGCGGACGCTTTTATTTACGACCAAATGTCTACCTACCAAAATTGGAAGCACAATGAAGAAACGACTCGCCCCATTTTGAAACCATTCAAGGAAGAGTCGTGGGCTGTTGGCATTCAAAAGGGAAACACCGAACTCCAGAGCAAGGTGAACCAATTTTTGAAAGACTTTAAGAACAGGGGCGGCTTCGAAGAACTGGGTGACAAGTATTTGAAGGACCAAAAAGAGGCTTTCAGAAAACTGGGTTTTCCCTTCTACTTCTAGACGTGAGTTTGGCCAAATTCTTCACTGCTTCGAATATTCCGGGGGCAACACCACCACCAGTGTGGGTGCGTGCGCTCAACTTTTTCATAGCATTTCTCCTGGTGGCTTTGATTTTCTTCTTCTCGTTTCATCAGGTGAATTATCACTGGAACTGGAGTTCGATCTACAAATACCGTCAGAAGTTCTTCCAAGGCTGGGTGACTACCATCCTTATTTCGTTGGCATCGCTCGGCCTGAGCACGTGCATCGGTTTCATCTTTGCCCTGGGCCAGCGAACCCGCTTCCTGCCATTCCGCTATTTCAGCAAGCTCTATATTGAGATTGTCCGCGGCACACCTTTGCTCGTTCAGATTCTTATTTTCTTTTATGTGGTGGCGAATGCCTTCCGGGTTGAAAATCGTTATTTGGTGGGAATCCTGACGCTTTCGTTCTTCAGCGGAGCCTACATTTCGGAAGTGATTCGCGCCGGAATTGAAAGCGTTGGAAAATCCCAAATCGAATCAGCCAGAGCGATCGGCTTGACGCGCGCTCAGACCTATCGTTACGTCATTGTTCCGCAGGCAATCCGCCAATCCTTGCCTCCACTGGCGGGACAATTTGTATCGCTCATTAAAGATTCCTCACTGCTTTCCATCATTTCCATCAGCGAATTCACGCTGAACGCGCAGGAGGTTAATTCCTATACTTTCAGTACTTTGGAAAGCTATATTCCACTTGCAGTCGGCTATCTGGTTCTAACGCTGCCGATTTCGATCTGGACCCGTCATTTGGAACAGAAGCATCGATATGAGACTTAGGATCGATCAGCTCTCCAAAAGCTTCGCTGGCCATGCCGTGCTGAACCAGGTATCACTCCATCTGGAGAAAGTCCATACGCTCTCCCTGATTGGTCCATCCGGTGGTGGAAAGTCCACACTGTTGCGCATTATCGCTGGACTGGAGTATCCGAACTCCGGTGAAGTGGAGATAAACGGAGAGCGCATTTCTTTTCAGGACGAACAGGCGCTCCTAACGCACCGCCGCACCGTCGGCACGGTCTTCCAGGCGTTTAATCTTTTTCCACATCTGACTGCACTTCAAAATATCACACTGCCCCTGGAAAAAGTTCATCATTACGCCCCGGCTGAAGCTTCCGAGATCGCGCAACAATTCCTGACCCGTTTCAAGCTGGAAAAGCATTCTTTCAAAAAGCCGGCTGAACTCTCCGGTGGACAACGCCAGCGGATCGCAATCGCCCGCGCCGTTGCCATTAAACCCAAACTCCTGCTTCTCGACGAGCCGACATCCGCCCTCGATCCCGAAATGACTGCTGAAGTGCTCGACATGATTGAGGAACTGCGCGAAGAAGGCCGTGACTTTGTCCTCGTAACGCACGAAATGGGTTTTGCCCGGAAGGTAGCTGACCAGGTGGCTCTGATCGCCGAAGGTCGGATCGCCGAATGCGGACCCGCTGAGCAGATATTCGAACATCCCGAAAGCCAGCAAACGCAGGACTTTCTGGCCAGGATTCTGAAATACTAATCAGTGGGTCTGTTGTTCAAGATGCAACCGGGTTTCTGCCAAATCCAGGTCTCGTTCAATCCTGCGCATGACTTCATCGTTGATGACGCGTTGATTTCTTAGGTTCAGGATAACCTGCCTTTCCACCTTGAGGGCTTCATCTTGCAAACGCAGATAGGGTGACAGGCCTGAAGTTGGTCGTTCTTCAGGTGCTTCCAGGCTGCACACATGCAATTCTTTGATCCTATCCTCATACTCCCTATGCAAACGATCCACCAATTCATTCGGCACGGAGTCCTCCTTCCCCAATTCCTTCAGTCGCGTCATGGCCGCCTGGTTGGCTTTTAACCGGGCCTCTCTTTCCTCCTGCTCGGCCAAGTTGTCACTGCTTACCTTCAACGCGCGTATCAAGGCAGGAAGGGTTAATCCTTGAAACACCAGCGTCGCCACTATCACACAGAAGGTAAAAAAGATAATTGAGTCCCGCCCCGGAAATGGTTTCCCATTCGCTAACGTAAAAGGCAACCCAAGTGCTGCAGCCAGCGAAACAACCCCGCGCATCCCCGTCCATGCAACGATAGACACATTTCTCCAGCCTGGATAAGGGTCTCGTTGCCTTAAAGCCTGACTGAAGTAACGGGGCAGATAAGTTGCCGGAAACACCCAGACGATACGCACGAGAATTACCGCCAGGCTTAGTAGTGCGGCCTGCCCACAGAGTTTCAGCATCGACTGTCCTTCCAGAGTCTGGAGCACCTCGGGAAGTTGAAGGCCAATCAAAAGGAAAATTATTCCGTTCAGCAGGAAAACGACCATCTCCCAAAACGGATAGGCCAGCAACCGGGTCTTCGCGTCGCTGATTTCCGGCATATGCCAGCCTACATAAAGTCCAGCTGTAACCACTCCAAGCACACCCGACACTCCCAAACGTTCTGCCGACAGATACGCAGCAAATGGAGTTAATAAGGAGATAATGATTTGCACGGGCGGATCATCAATCCACTTGGAAATTTTTACCGACACCCATCCAATGCCCAACCCGATTGCTATCCCACCCATGCTCACCAGTACAAAGGCCCCGCCAGCCTGAACAAGTGAAAACGAACCGCTGACCATGGCGGCGACGGCGAAGCGTAACGCCACAAGCGCAGAAGCATCATTGACCAGACTTTCGCCTTCCAGAACAGTAACAATCCTTCGCGGCATCCCGAGTCTTTGTGCAATAGCGGTGGCTGCGACCGCATCAGGAGGAGAAACGATCGCGCCAAATGCGAATGCTGCCCCCAGAGGCAAACCTTCCACTAAATAATGTGCAAGAAAGCCGACCACCACAGTGGTGAAAATCACCAACCCGACCGCCAGAAGACTGATCGAGCGTATGTTCGCATAAAAATCACGCCATGAGGTGAACAGCGCGGCGGGAAATAACAGAGGCGGTAGGAAAAGAAAAAACACCAGATCGGGTCGCAATTTCACTCTGGGCAAACCTGGTATTAATGCCAGCAGCAACCCGCCAATAACGAACAGGATGGGAAAGGGGACTTTGATTTTGCGGGCGAGCACTGTCAATGCTGCCACCGCAACCAACAATCCTAATAGCAAATCAACGTGCTCCATGCTGCGCCCAATGTAGTTGTATCAATGCTTTTTACAAATCAACCAGGTTCAAACAAATTGTCCGGCTGCGAAGCCAGATGCCCAAGCCCATTGAAAATTATAGCCACCCAGCCAACCTGTCACATCTACAATCTCTCCGATGAAATAAAGCCCGGGCAATTTGCGCGCTTCCATGGTTTTTGAAGAGAGTTCTCCAGTGTCCACCCCGCCAAGTGTAACTTCCGCCTTGGCATAACCTTCAGTGCCGGATGGAAGAATTTCCCAATGCTGAAGGCGTTGAGCAATGGCCTCGAGTTCCACATTGGAATAGCGGTGCATCGGTTTTGAAGGTGCGAACCGGGTGCACCATTCCTGTGTAAACCGCTGTGGCAGGTGTTCAGCTAATAAATTTTTCAATTCCTTGGCTGATTGTCGACTCCTTAACAGCAGTTCTTTCACATTCACCTCGGGAAAAAGGTTGATCGCGATTCCACCTTTTTCCTGTTGATAACTCGACACCTGTAGAATGGCCGGTCCGCTAAGCCCGCGATGCGTGAAGAGAATATTCTCGCGAAAGCTCACGTCTTCAGCGATGGCAATGGCATCAATGGATATGCCGCTTAACTGACCAAAGACAGATTGTTCGTCACCTTGGAAAGTCAGCGGCACCAGTCCGGGACGCGCGGGCACCAAATTAATTCCAAACTGTTTTGCGATGCGATATCCAAAATCCGTTGCTCCAATTTTCGGAAACGAAAGTCCCCCCGTCGCGATGACTAATGCATCTGAACTGAATGATCCTTGATTGGTGGCCAGTTGGAATTCCGCATCTTTCGCAACCTGCTCAACCCGGCAATTAAGGCGGATTTGAACACCAGCCTTTTTGCACTCTGCGTCCAGCATCTCAACTATCTGGCGTGAACTAAAATCACAAAAGAGCTGGCCTAGTTTTTTTTCGTGATAGGCAATCCCATGCTTCTCCACCAAGGCAATAAAATCGGCAGGCCGATATCGGGCAAAGGCCGACTTGCAGAAATTTGGATTGTTGGAGAGATAGTTTTGCGGGGTTGCATTGACATTGGTGAAGTTGCATCGCCCTCCGCCCGAGATAAGTATCTTTTTCCCTAGTCTCTCTGCATGGTCCAAAACAACAACGGAACGGCCTCGTTTGCCTGCCTCGATGGCACACATCAGTCCCGCGGCTCCTCCTCCGATTACAATTACGTCAAACTTCATCGGGCAGGGTTCGCTTCTGGAGGCCTGGCTTGCTTGCCGTTCGACACCGAAGGTTCTTTTCGTTCATCGGAGGCTAGTTTAGAGGAAGGCTCTGCTTTTTCAATTCCCCAAACTTTTCCGAGAATTTCATATATCCTGGGATCCTGTTGTTTCAGTTCGGAACGAACAAAAGGATAAAAATCATTCACTCCAAAATAGGCTTCAGTAGATTCGGCAAAATATTCCTGATCATTGCTCAAAGCATAGTGTCGTAGGATCTGTCCATTGATATGCATTATGCTTTCATACTTTCTGGAGGCAACGGCTGCGTCAAATGCTGACTTGATTTCCGCGTTGTCATAACCCAGTACGCGGTGATGGTAGCTGTGAGCCATTTCATGTAACACCATCCATGGCTGCTCCTTCGTCCACGTTAGGAAGTTTTTGGCATTGGCAATTTCAACCCCGCAAGCTTTCTCAGGATTCATATCGTGCTCTCGCAGCCAATCTGGTGAAGGGTGATAACACATACATGGAAACTTCGGGTCATTCAATTCGATCCATATGGGGACTTCGCGAAGCTTCGTGAGCGCCGGGGATGGCACTGCTCTCGTTATTTGATACAGCTGAAATTCCAACAGCCGAACAACCTGTTGTGACAAATTAGTATTCAGCAATAAGTCTTTATGGATGCGTAAGCCCCAACCCTCCAACTTTCGAACCTCGTATTTGTCAGTTGTATCGTAAGCTTCGGCCTTTGATGATGTAAGGAGCAGTAGGAAACCGCATGCCAGCAGGATACTGAAAGAGATGGCTCTTTTCATAAATGCTTCAACCAGCAGCATTGGAATTTCCTGTCGCTTGTTCGATTTATCAGGAAACTTAAGGTCATTCCAGTTGCTGGCCTTGCGAGCGATTAATCGCCTGAGACTGATATTCTTCTATCAGTTCCTTGATGCGTTGCGCATCAGCCTTCCGATGGCCATGACTGGCCAGTGGATCGCTCCCTCCGGAAGACTCTATCAAAATGTTCGACCAGACCATCCCGGTTTGAATATGAACAGAAGCCACTTTATAAATACTTATACTGATCTCATCACTGCGAAACCATGATCGCTTGTGACGGATTACCGCCCTGTCCGTCACCTCAATGATGGTGGGGAAGAGCAAGTTTCCACTGGTCCAACGACTGGCCTTAAATACCTCAGATGGCATAATATGAAGTTTGTTATCCGATGCTTCGAAAAAGCAATCTATTTTCCCTCCTGCATGACCAAAACTGCCGCACCTTTGATCTTTCCATGCTTTAGCTGGTCCAACGCTTCATTTGCTTGTTCCAGTGGAAAAGGTTGTATCCTGGTAATTATCGGAACCTTGGGAGCCAAAGGTAGGAACTCCTCCGCATCCTGCCGCGTGAGATTGGCTACGGAGCAAACGGCTCTTTCCTCCCACAGCAGATCATAAGGGAATGAGGGGATGTCGCTCATATGAATTCCACCACAAACCACGATGCCGCCTCGGTCCAGTGCCTTGAGCGCCAATGGCACCAATGGTCCAGCCGGCGCAAAAATGATTGCCGCATCCAAAGGCTCGGGCGGAATTGTTTCAGAATCTCCCGCCCACACTGCGCCCAGCGAGAGGGCAAACCTTTGTCCCTCAAGATCTCCTTTCCGGGTGAATGCGTAAACTTTGCGTCGCTGGTATATTGCGACCTGGGTAATGAGATGAGCTGCCGCGCCAAAACCATAGATTCCCAATCGCTCAGCATCTCTTGTCATTCGCAGTGAACGATACCCAATCAGACCAGCGCAGAGCAGGGGGGATGCTTCGGCATCGGCGTAAAGTGATGGAATTGGGAAGCAGAATCTCTGGTCAGCCACGGTATATTCCGCATATCCGCCATCAATCGTATATCCGGTGAACCTGGCATTTTCGCAGAGATTCTCGCGGCCAGAGCGACAATACTTGCAAACTCCATCCGTCCAGCCAAGCCAGGGGATGCCGACCCGGTCACCTATTTGAAATCGTGTTGCTCCTTCGCCTCTATCCGCAATGGTCCCCACGATCTGGTGCCCGGGTATGACAGGCAGCTTTGGATGGGGTAATTCCCCGTCGATCAAATGCAAATCGGTGCGGCACACAGCACAGGCATGAATTCGCACGAGCACTTGCCCAGCGTCTGGCTTGGGTATTGGCAAATCTACCGCCACCAGAGCCTGCCGCGGTTTTTCCAGTAACATGGCACGCATAGAATAATTGACTCTTCGCAACGATACTGGTCAAGGGCGCGGATTCCCTATTGCTTCGAACTGGCATAGTTCAGCAGGACGTGTCATTGTTTGGCGGGATTGACCAACAGTGTTTTCTATGAAAATTGCCATCGGAAGCGATCACGCAGGGTTTCAATATAAGGAACAAATCAAAGATTTTCTGAAGCAGCTCGGCCACGAGGTGCGCGACTTCGGGACCAATTCGGATGCGTCCGTGGATTACCCACTGTTTATTCGCCCCACGGCCCTGGCTGTGGCGGATGGAGAATGTGAACGTGGAATTGTTCTCGGTGGCTCGGGCAACGGCGAAGCCATCGTCGCCAACCGGGTCAAAGGCGTGCGTTGTGCATTGTGTTGGAATGTCGAATCCGCCCGTCTGGGCCGGCAGCACAATAATGCCAATATGATCTCCATCGGCCAGCGTATGATGACGATCGAAACCGCTTTTCAGATTGTGCAAACCTGGCTGGACACTCCCTTTGAGGGTGGCCGACATCAGCGGAGGATTGAAGAAATCGATCAGGCGACACCTGAAGGATGCGCCCGCTCATAGTGCTTGGCTATTAGAAAAATTTCATTGGGAAAAATGTCAGGAATCAGTAAAACATTCTCTTATGAGCAATGATTTCAGAATAGAAGCCGATTCAATGGGTGAAATGAAGGTGCCTGCCAGCGCTTATTACGGCGCGCAGACGGCACGTGCAGTGGAAAATTTTCCCATCAGCAATCTGCGGTTTTCCCGTCAATTCATCAAGGCTTTAGGATTAATCAAAAAGCACGCGGCCGTAACCAATGCGGGGTTGGGCTATGTGCCGGCGAAGGTGTCAAAGGCCATTCAGGAAGCCGCTCAAGAGGTTATTGAAGGCAAGTGGGACCATCAGTTCGTGGTGGATATTTTCCAAACTGGTTCCGGCACCTCGACCAACATGAACACCAACGAGGTGATCGCCAATCGCGCGAGTGAGCTGCTCGGTGGCAAGCGTGGTGACAAGTCGGTTCATCCAAATGACCACGTCAACTGCGGGCAATCCAGCAACGATGTGATTCCCACTGCCATCCATCTTGCGACTCTTGATTCCATCGTCCATGATCTCATCCCCGCCTTGAATGAATTGCACGAAGCTTTGCTCGCAAAAGCCAAGGCCTTTGGAGATGTTTTAAAAATCGGCCGCACACATTTGCAGGATGCAACACCTATTCGCCTGGGCCAGGAATTCAGCGGCTATGCCAGCCAGGTGGAGCATGGCATTAATCGCCTCTGGGCAGTTGAAGCAAATCTTGGTGAACTCGCCTTAGGTGGCACTGCCGTAGGCACAGGGATCAACACGCATATCGATTTCTCTGGCCGAACCATCGAAGGCATTTCAGATGAAACCGGGCTCAAGCTGAGGGAAGCCAAGAATCACTTTGAGGCTCAGGGCGCTCGGGATGCCTGCGTCGAAGCCAGTGGCGCTTTGAAAACTGTCGCAGTGAGCTTGATCAAGATTGCCAATGATATCCGTCTCCTCGGCTCTGGGCCTCGTTGCGGAATTGGTGAGTTGAAATTGCCTGCGACTCAACCTGGCTCTTCGATTATGCCCGGCAAAGTGAATCCTGTAATGTGCGAGATGCTCATCCAAGTGGGTGCACAGGTGATTGGCAATGATGCAGCCATTACTTTTAGCGGCACGTTTGGGAATTTCGAACTGAACGTCATGCTGCCCGTAATTGCCCATAATCTTCTCCAAGCCATTGAGTTGCTCACCAGCGGCAGCCGGGTATTTGCGCGCCGCTGCATCACTGGACTCGAAGCCGACGTTGCCAAGTGCGAGGGCAACATTGAAAACAGTCTTGCCATGTGCACTTCACTGGCGCCGGTCATCGGATATGATAAGGCGGCGAAGATCGCCAAGCAGGCTTACGAGAGCGGCAAGACCATTCGCCAGGTCGCATTGGAAGTCTCAGGTTTGGACAAAGCCAGGATTGATCAACTGCTCGATGCGAAGAGTCAGACTGAACCTGGCACTGGTGCGGGTGGCAGTGCAGGAGGTTAATGCGCGTTCCCAATATTAGATATTGATTGTCCGGTTATCGACGGCGAGGGCAGCCTCACGAAGCGCCTCGCCGAGTGTTGGGTGGGCGTGACAAGTCCTGGCCAGATCTTCACTGCTCGCTCCGAAATTGATTGCAGTGGCCGCCTCATTGATCAAATCCCCAGCGTGCGCAGAAATAATGTGCACACCGAGAATGCGATCAGTCTTGGCATCTGCCAGCACCTTGATCTTCCCTTCCGTAATGCCCATGCTGCGAGCTCGTCCATTGGCCAACATCGGGAAAAGACCTTTTTTGTATTGAATGCCTTCGGCCTTGAGCTGCTCTTCGGATTTACCCACAGTCCCAATTTCAGGTTGTGTGTAAACAATGCCGGGTATTGCATCGTAATTCACGTGGCTATGGCCGGTCGCAATTTGTTCCACACAGGCAATCCCTTCTTCTTCAGCTTTATGAGCGAGCATGGGGCCGCGAATGACATCTCCAATGGCATAGATGCCGGGCACCGAAGTGGCGAAATGTTTGTCCACCTCAATTCTCTTTCGTGAATCCAATTTGATTCCAACCGAATCCAAGCCAAGTTCATCTGTGTTCGGTACACGCCCTACGCACAGAAGAACGCGATCACAGGTAGTTGGTTCATTACCGTCCGACTCCACCACACATTCTTTTCCTTTCACCTTGGCACTCGTCACTTTGGTGCCCAGGCGAAATTCCATTCCTTGCTTTTCAAAAATCTTTTTGGCTTCGGCGGCAATCTCATCATCCAGTCCGGGCAGGATGCGATCCAGAAATTCCAGCACCGTCACCTTTGCCCCCAACCGCTTCCAGACAGAACCCAGTTCCAGTCCAATGTAGCCAGCTCCGATCACAACCAAATGTTTTGGCACTTCCGGATATGCGAGAGCCTCTGTACTGGTGCCGATGCGATCACCTTCCAACTGCACTCCGGGAAGCAGACTCGATTTGCTTCCTGTCGCAATCAAGATGTGTTTGCCTTCAAGATCAATGGACTCGTTGGAACTCTTCACTGTCACCTTGCCTTGGCCGATGATGCGTGCATGACCGGCGTAACGAGTGATCTTATTCTTCTTAAAGAGTCCGGCAACACCCTTGGTCAATGTATCGACAACCTGATCCTTTCGCTTCAGCATGGTTGCGAGATCGAGCTTTACCTCAGGTACAAGAATTCCATGGCCCTTAAATTTCTCCCTGGCCTCCCAGAATCGCTCACTGGACTCCAATAACGCCTTGCTGGGAATACAGCCGATGCGCAGGCAGGTGCCGCCCAGTGCTGGTTCCTTTTCGATACAGGCGACATTCAATCCAAGTTGAGCGGCCCGTATGGCGGCAGTGTAGCCACCAGGTCCTGCTCCGATGACAATTAAATCATGCTGAGGCATAAGAAATTCCCTATTGGTTGCCGAAAATAATCGGCCTAAACTTCGAGAAGCATTCGCGTGGGCGCTTCAACAATCTCCTTGATGCGCTTTAAAAAGGTCACGGCTTCACGACCATCCACGATGCGATGATCGTAGGTCAGGGCAATATACATCATCGGACGGATCACGACCTGACCTTGAAGAGCTATCGGACGTTCCTGGATCGCGTGCAGTCCAAGTATTCCGCTTTGGGGTGGATTTACAATCGGGGTGGAAAGCAGCGAACCATAAACACCGCCGTTGCTAATGGTAAAGGTTCCGCCTTGTAATTCATCCGGCTTGAGCTTGTTGTCCTTGGCGCGCTTTCCAAATTCAGCAATCGCCAACTCTATTTCTGCAAAGCTGAGACGTTCGGCGCTTCGTATGATGGGAACCACCAATCCTTTGCCTCCACCGATGGCGACCCCAACATCAAAATAGTTGCGGTAAACAATGTTGTTTCCACGAATCTCCGCGTTTACCTGCGGAACCAGTTTGAGCGCATCGATTGAAGCCTTCACGAAAAAGGACATGAAACCCAGTTTGATGCCATATTTCGCCTGAAAAGTTTCCTGATATTCCTTGCGGAGTAACATGACAGCACTCATGTCGACCTCGTTGAAAGTAGTTAGCAGGGCGGCGTTCTGCTGTGCTTCCACCAAATGCTTTGCCACCGCGCGCCGCAATGGCGTCATCGGCACAACTTCCTCTTCACGACCGCCTGCTGGCGCAGGCTGAGGTGCTGAAGGCTTTTGCGGCTCCGGCTTCGGTTGTCCGGCAGCCCATTGGACATCCTCTTTCAAAACCCGCCCGCCAGGGCCAGTTCCTTTGACCTCTTCCGGTTTCAAATGCTGAGCTGCCATCTCTCTCTGGGCAGCAGGCATTACGAAGGGTTTGGTTTCACGTTCAGCACTCTTCTGATGCCCGTTGCCAGTGGATTCCTTCGCCGGTGCAGGTTTTGCTTCTGGCGCCTTTGCCGGTCCCGCGGCAACTTCGTCCAAGTAACCGATGACTTCACCCACTGAAGCAGTCTCTCCCTTCTGCTTCAAAATTTTGGTGATTTTGCCAGTAACAGGCGAGGGGAGTTCAACTGTGGCTTTTTCAGATTCCAACGTAACAACGTTTTCATCTTTGCCCACTGTCGCCCCTTCAGGCTTCAGCCACTCGCCTATTTCCACTTCACTAATCGATTCCCCTACCGCCGGAACTTTCAGTTCAATCGACATATTTCTCTCTTTGTTGCTTGATCACAGTTAAACCGTTCTTACGACACTTTAGCTTCTGAAAAAGCTTCCGCGAGCAATTCCTTTTGCTCGATTTTGTGAGAATTCATCGAACCCGTTGCCGGACTTGCTGATGCAGGCCGATAGATTCCAGAAAAAGGAAATTTCTTGAAAAGCGTCTCTCCAAACTTTGCCCTCAGATAACGCCAGGCTCCCATATTCTCAGGTTCCTCCTGCACCCAAAATGCGGACGTCCCTTTCGGATATTTCCCTAAAATGGATTCAAAACCTTCCAGATTGATTGGGTAGAGCTGCTCCAGGCGAATGATCGCAACATCATTGCGTTTCAAATCGGTCCGTTGCTTCTCAAGCTCGTAATAAATTTTCCCGGTGCACAACAGGATGCGTTTAACGGCTTGAGGAGGCATGGGGTCCGGAATGATGCGTTGAAACTTGCCACGAGCCAGTTCTTCCAAGTTGGAAGCCACGCGTGGGTCACGGAGCAAGCTCTTCGGCGTCATCACAATCAAGGGCTTTCGCCAATTGCGTTTCACCTGTCGTCGGAGCATGTGAAAATATTGGGCCGCTGTCGTGGGGTAGACTACTTGAATGTTGTCTTCTGCAGCCAGTGCCAGAAATCGCTCCAATCGTGCACTGGAATGTTCCGGTCCACTGCCTTCGAACCCGTGCGGCAGGAGCATGACCAGTCCGGAAAGCCGATGCCATTTGTCTTCAGCACTTACAATGAATTGATCAATGATAACCTGGGCAGCATTTACAAAATCGCCAAATTGAGCTTCCCAGAGCACTAAGCCATTCGGACAATCCAAACTGTAACCGTAATCAAATCCGAGAACGCCCGTCTCTGAAAGAGGGCTGTTAATGATCTCCACTTTGGCTTGATCCGGACTAAGATGCTGCAGAGGGATAAAAGAATTCCCGTTATTGTAATCGTAAAGCACGGCGTGGCGATGACTGAATGTGCCGCGTCCGCTATCCTGGCCGCTCAGACGTACGCGGTGCCCGTCAGCGGACAAACTTGCAAACGCCAATGCTTCCGCGGCAGACCAATCGATTGGGTGCTGACCCTTGGCCATCTCTCGACGACTTTCAATAAAGCGCTCGATTTTTGGATGCGCATGGAAATCTGGAGGCAGATTGGTTTGCTTTTCCAGCAGAGAGGAAAGTTTTGACTTATCAATACCGGTGTCAGGCTCGGCGCTCGTCGCATCCTCTCCACCGACGTACCCGCTCCATAGTCCGTGAAGGCTCTGGTCCACGCGCTTGAATTCCGGGCTGCTCGAAGCCGATAATTCCTTTTCCAGACGCTCGCGCCGTTCAGCTGCAATCTTGTCCGCTTCCTCGCGCTTGATGCCTTCCAGCTTTAACAGGTGTTCCAAATAACCTTCACGAACAGGCTTGCGTTGCTCGATCGCTCTATAAAGTACCGGCTGAGTAAAGGTTGGCTCATCTCCTTCATTATGACCGAGACGACGGTAGGCGTACATGTCAATGAAGACATCGCGCTTGAATGTATGCCGGAACTCCATCGCGAGATGAACAACCTGTGCCACCGCCTCGGGATCTTCGCCGTTTACATGAAATATCGGGCTTTGCAACATCTTGGCCACATCGGTGGCGTACAAGCTGGAGCGAGACTCCTTTGGGGAAGTGGTGAATCCAATCTGATTGTTAACAACAATATGAAGCGTACCCCCCACAGCGTACCCGGGTAATAGGCTTAAATTTAGTGTTTCCTGAATGACACCTTCACCTGGAAAAGCAGCGTCACCATGAATCAAAAGATTCATTCCTTGATTGCGTTCAGTATCGGCAGCGCGATCCTGCTTGGCCCTTGTACGGCCCATGGCCACTGGATTTACAAATTCCAGGTGGCTGGGATTAAAACAGAGCGAGAGATGGATCTGCTTCCCTGCCTCGGTGGTCCAATCGCCGCTGTAGCCAAGATGGTACTTCACATCACCACCACCGCGATATAGTTCAGGATCCTTGTCCGCAAATTCGCGGAAAATTTCGCGTGGATTCTTGCCGATGATGTTGGCCAGCACGTTTAGGCGGCCGCGATGGGCCATGCCAAACACGATTTCCTTGATGCCTTGTTCACCCGCCTTCTCGATGGCCAGGTCCAGCAATGGAATGAGACTTTCCGAGCCTTCCAGGGAAAAACTTTTCGCACCAATAAATTTGCGGCGGATAAATTCTTCGAGTGTCACTGCATCCGTAAGGCGGGTCAGAATTCGCAGTTGAGCCTGGCGACTCAGTTCCAATCGGTTTGCTGTTCCCTCCATCCGCTTTTGCAACCACCGGCGGATAGCCAGGTCATCAATGTGCATGTATTGAACGCCGATGGATTTGCAATAGGTGCTCTGCAGGCGCTCAATAATTTGGCGTACGGTAAGCGGGCCATCACATTGTAACGTTTCAATCGGCAGCGAGGTGTTTAGTTCGGACTCCGAGAAGCCGTACAGGTAAACATCCAATTCAGGCGGGCAGGGGCGTGATTGCCCAAGTGGATCAATCTGCGCAATTCGGTGTCCCCGCACCCGAAAGTTGCGAATCATCTGGATAACGCGTTCCTGTAGATTTCCAGTCTGTACTACCGTAGCGGTGGTTTCGCCACCTGTCACTTCACGGGCAGGAGGATTAAATAAACTTCTGGTCTGAAACGACGGGCCAAGGCGCGAGGTGGCAGTCTTAGCCTCTCCATTCAGGAAGTTGTGAAAATAATCCTGCCACTCTGGCGAAACGGAATTTGGATCTTGAAGATAATCGGCGTAAATGCCCTCTAGAAAAGCAAGATTACTGCTGGCTGGTGATGGTTCAGGCTGGTTCATGATCAATAATTAACTCTCGCGAACACCGGAAAATGTAAGCATAAAGTCGGCCATTTAGCCGCCTTTGACCTGCAAAGTGGATTCAACTTTCTTTACTCCTTGAGTATCCATTGTCAATAAAATGGCCTTTTGAATATTCTCAGTCGAAGAAACGGTTCCAGATAGCGTGACCACCCCGGCAGTCGTGTTCACGGAAATACCCAAGGCAGATAGATCCCGATCAGCGACTAATTTGGCTTTGATGGCGGCAGTGATCCGGGCGTCAGCACTAGCGTCGGCAATTTGTTCACTCACTTCACCGGTCTTCTGCCGAACCACCTTTCCCGTGCGGGCAAGTTCTTCCTTAATGGTCTCCGGGTGCAAGTTCCAGGAATCCAACTTGCTCTGAACCGAGTTCTTCACATCGGAGGCGGTCGATTGAATCTGGCTTTTTGCGCGCTCTGCATCAGGATTTTTGCGTACATCAGCATAATACCATATGGCCACACCAACAAGAATCAGTGCGAAAAACGAACCAAGTAAAAAATTCTTCATTCCGTTACCCTCAAATCAGGTAAACCGCGGAGTCGAAAAAGTCAAATGAACAAAGTAGGCTGCAAGCCGTTGTCAGTAGCAAAGTTACTAAAACCTGAGGTTCCACTCATCGGTCGAATATTTGTTCAATACGAGGTCTGCCGTCTGCTCCTGCGGCCAATCGGTCAACGGCTCAGTTACGGCCCATGTTCTTTGTATGGCGTGTTTCACTGTCTCTACAGGCAGGTTTAGATTGGTCAGGAAATCCGAATGCCGACGGTTCTGACGGTAATCCGGCTGTTTCGAAGGCATCGCAAGCAGGTTTTCGATGAGCGGCAGGTCAAAATTCAATAGGATCGTTCCATGAAAAATTAGAAAGTGGCGTTTACGTCGTTGGGCATTTCCGGAAAACTTGACGTTGTTGATCGCCAAATCGGTATGCCCCTGCACGCTGCTGGAGGTTGACAACAAGGGCTGTAAGGCCTTGAGTTGTTGCTTCATTATGTAAGTATTGGTGTCCGAAATGGTTGCCAGCGCAGACCCTCTTTGAATCCGGAGCACGAGAGAATAATTCAAGCATCCCGGGCCTTGGAGCACTGTTCCGCCTCCACTGCACCTTCTTAGAACTGGAACCAGGTTGGTTTCACAGGCCTTCAGATTCACTTCCGTCGCCGCCTTGTTGGCGTATCCCAGAACAACAAAGTGTTGCCGTGGTTCCCAAAAGCGGAGCAACTCCTCTTCCCGGCCCTGTTCGCAGTAGTCCAGCAGTGCTTCTTCGCACGCCAGGTTCTCCGCGGGTGTTGGCAAAGTAAGATCGAGGTATTTCATTTACTGATGTGGAAGTGTGCTAAGTTATTTTTCGTGATGCGTGATGCCAGGAAATTGTTGGGCTGAGTGTTCTGCAGCACTTCAGGTAGCAATTAATCTTCGTTTGGACAGTCACGATTCAGAATAATCATCAAGACTTGCATAACAAAGTGAAATTGAAGAGCGAAAATTCTGACGAGCGGGCAGCAGCGACTCAATCTCATGGACACGCCGTGTCTGCGACTGGCAAACCCGGTGTTCAGGATTGGGTCGAGCCACTGGAAGCAGCCTTGGAGCTGATTTTGAGGAGCCAGGAGCCCGAAAAAATTACACGCTTTCTGCAAAGACTTGCCGAACGTCTAAGTGAATCAGGAGTCAAGGTTCCGCCGATCGTAAACACACCCTACATTAACACTATTCCTGTAGAACGACAGCCCGCCTATCCCGGAGATTGGCAAACGGAGGTAAAAATCAAAAGCTATATCCGCTGGAACGCCATGGCCATGGTGGTGAATGCGAACCGACTACATGACGGTTTGGGGGGACATATCTCAACATTTGCATCCTCGGCCACCCTGTACGAGGTGGCTTTCAACCATTTCTTCCGCGGCCGAACGGGGGATTTTCCAGGGGACATGATTTATTTTCAAGGTCACGCCTCGCCCGGTATTTATGCCCGTGCTTTCCTGGAGCATCGTTTGGACGAAAGGGATTTGCAAAATTTCCGTCAGGAACTCGCGGAAGGTGGCGGCCTGCCCTCCTATCCTCATCCTTATTTGTTGCCGAATTTTTGGCAGTTCCCAACGGTCTCGATGGGACTTGGTCCAATCTGCTCAATCTATCAGGCTCGCTTTAACAGGTACCTAAGAGCGCGTGGTTTTTTGAAGGATGAAGAGCCAAAGGTCTGGTGTTTCATTGGCGATGGCGAAACCGATGAACCGGAAACACTCGGACCTCTTACCTTGGGGGCTCGTGAAAATTTGGACAATTTGATTTGGGTCATCAATTGCAATCTGCAGCGATTGGACGGGCCGGTGCGTGGCAATGGCAAAATCATTCAGGAACTGGAAGGATTGTTTACCGGAGCTGGCTGGAACGTGATCAAAGTCATTTGGGGTTCCGATTGGGATGAATTGCTGGCCAAGGATAAAACCGGCTTGCTGATCAAACGCATGGACGAAGTGGTGGATGGCGATTATCAAAAGTACTCCGTCGAACCCGGCAGTTACACACGCAAACATTTCTTTGGCAAATATCCTGAATTGCTGCCATTGGTTAATCACCTGAGTGACGAGCAAATTCGCAAGTTGCTCCGTGGAGGTCATGACACTCGCAAGATGTTCGCCGCCTACAGGGCAGCGATGGAGCATAAGGGATCGCCTACTGTAATTCTGGCCAAGACCATCAAAGGCTACGGTTTGGGTGAAGCTGGTGAAGGCAGAAACATCACTCATCAGCAGAAAAAGCTGAACGAAAAAGAACTGCGAGAGTTTCGCACACGCTTCAAGATTCCGATAAATGATGAAGAAGTGGCCGAGGCTCCATTCTATCGGCCCGACGTGGAAAGTTCCGAGCACAAATATTTGATGGAACGTCGGAAGGCACTCGGCGGTTTTCTGCCTCAGCGGCAGGTTTCAGCACCGGCTTTGGAGGTTCCCAAACAGGAGTTTTTCGTTGAACTGCTCAAAGGCGGAAGTTCCAACAGCACCACCAGTTCCTTCGGACGTATTCTGGCGATGTTACTGCGCCATAAGTTAATTGGTAAAAACATTGTTCCCATTATTCCTGACGAAGCGCGCACATTCGGGTTGGACGCCCTTTTTAAGGACATCGGCATTTATTCACCCAAGGGGCAGCTTTATGAGCCGGTGGACAAGGATTCGCTGCTCTATTACCACGAAAGCCGGGACGGACAGATTCTTGAGGAGGGAATTACTGAAGCGGGTTCGATGTCTTCCTTGATTGCAGCTGGCACCGCGTACGCGAGCCTCGGCGTGAACATGATTCCATTTTACATTTACTATTCGATGTTTGGATTCCAGCGTGTTGGGGATTTAATGTGGCTCGCCGGAGATATCAGGGCCAAGGGCTTTCTGTTGGGTGCGACCTATGGTCGAACGACGTTGAACGGTGAAGGCTTGCAACATCAAGATGGTCACAGTCTCTTGTTGGCCAGCACCATCCCAACACTCCTGGCCTATGATGCAGCTTTCGGTTATGAAGTGGCCACTATCATCACTGAGGGCCTTCATCGGATGTATGAAAAGGGGGAGGAGATTCTATATTATCTTACCCTTTATAATGAGAGGTATCCGATGCCAGCGATGCCGGCAGGCGTCCGGGAAGGAATTCTCAAGGGACTTTATAAATTCAAAACCGGTCCTGAAAAGCTGAAGCACAAGGCCCACATTTTTGGCAGTGGTCCCATTATTAATGAAGCTTTGCGTGCCCAAACCATTTTGGCCGATGACTACAATGTTTCGGCCGATGTCTGGAGTGCAACCAGTTATAAGTCCTTACGGAACGATGCATTGGGAGTGAAGCGTTGGAACATGTTGCATCCGGCTGAAAATCCGAAGCTCTCCTATGTTGAGAATGTGCTGGTGAATGAAAAGGGTCCCTTTATAGCTGTATCGGATACCATGAAGAGTGTTCCCGATCAGATCGCTCCATGGGTGCCTGGCGGATTGGTGACATTGGGCACTGACGGTTTTGGTCGCAGCGATACGCGTGCCCGTCTGCGCCGGTTTTTCGAAATCGATGCAGAGTTGGTGGTGATCGCAACTCTCCATGCGTTAGCCGGGAAAGGTCTGATTGAAAAAGGGTTGGTTGCGCAGGCGATCAAAGATTTAAATTGTTGATCCGGAAAAGATGCATCCGGCAGTCGTCGTCTAAGAAAGTCCAAAAGAACCGTAGCGTTTTGATGCAGAGAATTATGGATGTTAAATTACCTAACTTGGGCGAGGGGGCCGATTCGGGCACCGTGGTTAATGTTTTGGTAAAGGAAGGCGATAAGGTTGAAAAGGACCAACCCCTCATTGAATTGGAAAATGAAAAGGCTGTTGCAAGCATCCCATCCTCGGCATCGGGTGTAGTAAGTAAAATCTTCGTTAAGAGCGGTGACAAGATCAGCATCGGCGCCAGATTGGTTTCATTGGACGTCGGGGGCGGAAGCGGCGCAAGGGATACAACTCCAGTTGCGAAACCGGCCAAACAAGCTCCAGTTCCTCCACCTGCTTCGGCGCCTGAGCCTGAACCAATGGAGGAACCGGCAGCAGAGCCGGTCGAGGAATTAGCCGAGCCGGGTGCGATCGATAATTCTGAAGTCGCCGCGTCTCCCTCCATCCGCAACATGGCAAATGATCTGGGGATTGATCTTCGACGAGTAAAGGGAACTGCGCGTGGCGGTCGGATCATCATTTCTGATGTTCGTGCTTATATTCAACGGCTGATCAAGTTGGCGCGACAACCGAAGCCTGCTTCGGTCAGGCCTGAGACTCCGGCCAGGCGTGCTCCTGAGCAGATCGATTTTTCCAAGTGGGGTGAAATTACCAGGAAGCCGATGACACCCCTTCGCAAAGTAATCAGTCATCGCATGCTGGAAAACTGGAATACCATTCCGCATGTGACCCAATTCGATGAGGCAGACGTATCCGAGCTGTTGGAATTGCGAAGGAAGTATGTCTCGGTTTATGAAAAGAAGGGTGCACGCCTGACGTTGACTTCTTTCATTTTGAAGGCAGCGGTTATTGTGTTAAAAAAGCACGCCATCTTCAACGCCAGCCTTGATGAGTTAAACGGGGAGATAATTTACAAAGAGTATTATCACATCGGCATCGCGGTCGATACCGAAGCAGGACTGATGGTGCCTGTCATCCGCGATGTGGATAAAAAAGACCTGCTTCAACTGTCAAAAGATATTGAAGAACTCGCAAGGAAAGCTCGCGACCGCAAGGTCACGGCAGAGGAATTAAAAGGTGGCACCTTTACAATCTCGAACCAGGGCGGCATCGGCGGCTCATTCTTTACACCAATCGTAAATAAACCCGAGGTAGCGATTCTTGGACTGGGCAAAGGCTCTCTGAAACCCGTGGCCAGAAACAACATGATCGAACCACGGATGATGTTGCCCATCGGGCTTTCGTATGATCATCGGCTGATTGATGGCGGAACTGCGGCACGATTCACCGTGGATTTGATCCAGGCAATCGAAAACTTCAACGAGAATGAAGTTAAAGTTTAATTGACCAGGCATTAAAGAATCCAACGAACATTGGTGGTTTTTCATGGAACCGATCAAAACTGATATTGTGGTTATAGGCGCAGGACCAGGTGGCTACACTGCCGCTTTCTACGCCGCTGATTTGGGGAAGAAGGTCATCATGATCGAACGCGATAAGCAGTTGGGAGGTGTCTGCTTGAACCGTGGGTGTATCCCTTCGAAGGCACTGCTCAATGTGGCTCATACCATTAGCCTCGCCCGCGAGTCGGGGCACCGTGGAGTTGTCTTTCAACCACCAACGATCGACACGGGTAAACTCAGAGCCTGGAAGGATGCGGTGGTTCAAAAACTTTCCGGCGGTGTTGCCGCTCTGGCGAAAGCTCGTGGTGTACAAGTGATCCAGGGACGAGGTCACTTTGAAGATTCCGAAACGCTCCGAGTTGAAACGGAGGAGGGACAGCAGTTTATCAAATACGAAAAGGCAATCATTGCGACTGGATCGAAAGCAGCGATGCCGAAAGCATTTGATCTTGGAAACCCACGCGTCATGACCTCAACCGGGGCTTTGGAAGTTGAGGAGATTCCGGCAAATCTATTGGTCGTTGGTGGCGGTTATATCGGTATGGAATTAGGCACCCTGTATGCCGCTCTGGGGAGTAAAGTCGTAATGGTGGAAGCCCTGGAATCGATTTTGTTGGGCGTCGACGCGGATCTTGTCCGCCCGGTAGTTGCTTATGCCAAAAAGAATTTCAAGGAACTTCGGCTGAAGGCAAAAGTTTCGGTGATGGCAACGAGCGGCAAGCAGATTAAAGTGAAGATGGAACATGAGGGCAAGCAAGCCGAGGAACTTTATGACCGTGTTCTGGTTGCAGTCGGGCGCGTTCCAAATGCTGATGATTTAGGTTTGGAAAATACGAAGGTTGAACGCGATGAAAAGGGTTTCATCAAGGTGAATAATCAGCAGCAAACCGCTGACGAGATGATATATGCAATCGGAGATATTGCTGGCGGCATATTGCTGGCACATAAAGCCTTCCGCGAAGCCCGTAACGCTGTCGAAGTTATTGTCGGTGAATCCACGGCACCCGCGAAGTTTGTGATTCCGGCTGTTGTGTTTACAGACCCGGAGGTTGCGTGGTGCGGGTTGACTGAACTGGAAGCGAAGGAGCAGGGCATCGAAGTGCAGGTCGCCAAATTCCCTTGGGGAGCCTCCGGGCGCGCATTAACGTTTGATCGGACAGACGGGCTGACCAAATTAATTATTGAGCCGGGCACCGAGCGCATCCTGGGTGTGGGCATTGTTGGGGTGGGGGCAGGCGAACTGATTGCAGAATGTGTCGTAGCGGTGGAGATGGGCGCAACAGCCAAGGATCTGGCCCTAAGCGTGCATCCACATCCAACCCTTTCCGAGACAATTATGGAAGCTGCTGAAGTTTTTTATGGACATGCTACGCATACAATGGCTCGGAAGAAGGTTGAACAATCGGCTTAAACGATAATTTTTTACTCGAAAGTTGTTGAATTCAGATTTTTAGGGAATAGTATTTCTCACCTTACCTGGCTTCACGGCCGGGAAGAATGGTTCGGGACGTAGCGTAGCTTGGTAGCGCGTCTGAATGGGGTTCAGAAGGTCGTGAGTTCAAATCTCACCGTCCCGACCATTGAATTTTTCTTTTCTGCCTCCCTTTTCACCATTTTTGAAAATACGACCTATTTGCCTAAGGTCGCACGCTTTCTGGAAATGGGTGAATCCCAGTGTCCGAAGCGGTCTTTGGGAATCTTGGTTTCTTCAGGGTAAATGAGATAGATCGCATTCTTGGTATAAGCCATGGCCTCGATTAGATTTTTGCGGGGAAACGTTTTCTGAACGTTCAGCGTCGTGCCTGGATCATTCAAGACTACATCGCCATCCTTGGTGAAGCCGACACAAACCACTAGATGTCCAACCGGGGCACCGGGTCTTCCTCGCAGGCGATTGTACGAAATGGAAAGTCCCACGGGTATGCCACAGGCGATCCAATCTTCAAGCTCGGATATGTCACTCAGCCGTGCAACGTAGGCCCGCATTTTTGGGTAGGAGCCAGCATAAGCGGTGTTGAAGGGCCAATTGCCAGTGCCGTCCCATTTGGCATCAAAGACTTGATTTACAATCTCCGGCACATCGAGGTCCATCTCCGGGCGGTGAAGTTGTTTTGACCAGTAGTTCATTATCATTGAAACGGTTGTGGGACTGCACCAAACATTGCCTCCGGGATATATCATCTGAGATCGTTCAATCGCTGGAATAATCTTGCCCCATGCGGTTCGATTAGGTTTCAGCATGCTGACTTTAGCCGTTGTGTCGAGCAGACAGAGACCAACAAATTTAAGTTGGGGCTTGCGATTTTCACAGTCACTCAGCGTCAGGCGAATTTGCAATTTATCGCAATTATGAGTCAGGATGAGAGTGTCAGTATTTACATCGCCGTTTTCGTCTTTTTGATTAGGCACACTCTCGCGCGGAGATAGCTTCGGGTCCGCCGACCAGAGTCCCATTGTGTAATACTTTGTCGCGTGATCCCCATAAACAGCTCTGGCTTCGATTTTGAGACTGGTTCCTGTAGGAACTTCAACATTCCAGGATGCAACCAGCTCGTTCCATTGAATGCGGGAAATTATTTCAGGTGATTCCAATACGAGTTCACCAGGGCGCTTGCCTTGAGATTTTCGAAACCTGGAGAACTCTTCGAATCCAAGGAATTGGCCACCTCGATTATCAAAAGCATAGGTGATGGACGAGGTGAGCAGGAAGCCCAGGAGAATCAGGCAGTTAATTTTAGTAACGCGCACGCCAGGTTTCAGCTTCGTCGCTTTCATCGGCCAAGTCTTATAGTATTCACGGAATTTAAGGAATTAATTTTGCCCGCAGCAATGCCAGGGTCCAGGTGAGTCCAAGGGTTAATCCAAGAAGAACACCACTGATTACATTGGCAGTGGTGTTTTGCGCAGCATTTGGTCGAAAAAATGTTAAGGAAGCGCCAATCAGCAGACCCGCGACAAATCCACCAAAATGGGCCACCATGTCAGTTCCCGGCGTCATGCCGAACAAGGCAAAAAGTAGCACTCCAGCCGCCAAACCGGCGATCAGAAACCTTTTGGGCCTGTGGCTGATTTTCGCCCACGTAAAGGCTTGAGCCGCGAGCAGCCCCAACGCTCCCATAACCATGCCGGATGCTCCCAGGCCGTGAAAAGGCTTGGAATACATCAAAAAAGAGGCGAGATTGCCGCCAATGCCCGCCAAATATGCCGCTAATAATCCCACTCCCGTGCCATAGCGCCCCATGGTTAACCCAAGGAGAAGTATTCCGATTGAGAGATTTCCTGCCAGATGGGCAAGGTTGGCGTGAAGTTCCATTGCAGTAAAAAGACGCCACCATTGTCCTTTTGCAACCGCCTGCGCGTCCAGCCAACCGGCATTCCTAAGCACATCATTACTGCTGCTGATTCGGTAAAACAGGATGAGAATGACGGCCCAGATTACGCTAAACCAGTCGAAACGAACTTCTGGCCAAGGCAATGTTTGTTGCCAGGGCGGCCAGTTACGATTCTCAAGTTTGTACTGTCGGAGTATTTT